>CAISYO010000175.1 GCA_903889745.1 uncultured Bacteroidota bacterium
ATATGTTAGTGGTTAATGCATCAAATATTGAAAAAGACTGGAATTGGATTTCATCGCATAACGATTTGGGTGTGGAAATGACCAATGCTTCTGAAGCTTATTCTTTATTAGCTATTCAAGGTCCAAAAGCAGCTGAAGCAATGCAATCGTTAACCAATATTGATTTGGCAAACATGGGCTATTATACGTTTCAAATTGGTGATTTTGCTGGAAAGCAAGACGTAATTGTTTCGGCAACGGGTTATACTGGTTCAGGTGGATTTGAAATTTATTTTAAAAATGAAGATGCTGAATACATTTGGAACAAAGTTTTTGAAGCGGGAGCATATTTTAATATTAAACCTATCGGATTAGCGGCACGTGATACCTTACGTTTAGAAATGGGATTCTGTTTATATGGAAACGACATCAACGATACGACTTCGCCATTAGAAGCAGGTTTAGGTTGGATTACAAAATTTGATAAAGATTTTACCAATTCAGCAAACTTGAAACAACAAAAAGAAGCAGGTGTTTCTCGCAAATTAGTAGGTTTTGAAATGGTAGAAAGAGGTATTCCTCGTCACGATTATGAAATTTGTGATGCTAATGGAACTGTAGTGGGAATTGTAACTTCGGGAACACAATCACCTTCATTAGGTATTGCTATTGGTATGGGTTACGTACCTTCTGCTTTAGCAACACCTGATTCAGAAATTTATATTCGCATACGAAATAAAGACATCAAAGCTAAAGTGGTTAAAATGCCTTTTTACAAAAAATAAAGAAAAAAAATATCCGCTAGTAGCGGATATTTTTTTTTTACTCTGTTGGACCTTCCCAGTTAGAAAAACCACCTACTAAATTAAATACATTTTCAAAGCCGAGTTGTTGCATTACTCCACAAGCGTTTGCACTGCGAACTCCCGCTGCACAATATACATAAAAGTTTTTGGATTTATCCAACTCTTCCACTCGATAAATAAAACCTTGTCCTTTATAAATATCTATATTTAAAGCACCCGGAATTTTTCCGCTTTCAAATTCATCTTCTGTGCGCACATCAATAATGATTCCGTGTTCATCGTTTAAAAACTGACTCCACCACTCTTTTTGTTCTAAATTCATCGCTTAAAATTTTTATCAAAAATACTACCAAAATTCGAATTTAAAAATTTTATAAAAAAATTAACACACATTTGTATATACAACTAAAAAATATACTACATTTGTACCTACAAATATTAGAATACGCATGCGAATTGAAGAAATCATAAAAACTACTTTTCCAATGGCTCAAGAAAAAAAGGCATTGCTTAATGTAATGTATACTCAAAATGTCATTGCTGATCAATTTAATGAACTGCTTAAACCGTATGATCTTTCGGCTGAGCAATTCAATGTATTGCGAATTTTGAGAGGTCAAAAAGGAAATCCGGTAAATATGTGTACGATTCAAGAACGAATGATTGCCAAAACCAGTAACACTACACGATTAGTTGACAAACTCTTATTGAAAGAATTGGTATTACGTGAAATTTGTCCTCAAAACAGGAGAAAAATGGAAATAACGATTACGTCAAAGGGAATGGAGTTATTACAACAGATAGATCCGTTGGTTGAAACACATGAAAAGAAATTTGGCAATAATCTTTCCGAAAAAGAATTAGCCCAATTGAATACCTTATTAGAAAAATTTAGAAATTAATATATACACTATGAACCACAATTTTATCGAAAACCAAAATTGGCGTTATGCCACAAAAAAATTTGATGCCACAAAAAAAATCGCACCTGCTGATTTAGAATTTCTAAAAGAAGCCATACGATTAAGTACTTCTTCTTATGGTTTACAATTATATAAAGTATTTATTATTGAAAACCCAGCCATTAGAGCGGAGTTACAACCGGCTTCTTGGGGACAAAGTCAAATTGTTGACGCGTCACATCTTTTTGTATTTGCTAATAATGTAGATGTTCAGGAGGAACACATTGATCATTATTTAGAAAATATTGCCCAAACCAGAGGGATTTCAATGGAAGCAGTAAAAGGCTATGGCGATTTTATGAAAGGTAATTTGGTAAACCTTCCGCTAGACAAAAAAGCGATTTGGACTTCCAAACAAACGTATTTGGCGTTAGGAAATTTATTAAATGCTGCCGCAGAATTAAAAATTGACGTAACACCAATGGAAGGCTTTCTACCGGAAAAATACAATGAAATTCTAGGACTAAACGTATTAGGATATTCTGCATCTTTAGTTGCTGCAGTAGGTTATCGTCATGAAGATGATGCAACACAACATTTAGCTAAAGTTAGAAAATCAACAGAAGAATTATTTGAAACTATTTAATATTTAATTTAACACTTAAAAACAATCACACATGAAAAATTTAAAATCAATTGCAGTAGCTTTAATAGCTTTCGTATCGGTAACGTCATTTGCACAAGTAAGCAAAAAAGTAGACGCAACAAAAAGTACCATTAACTGGGTAGGAAAAAAAGTAACAGGTGAACATTCTGGAAACATTATGTTGAAAGAAGGTGCCTTAATTTTCAAAGGAAAAAAAGTAGTTGGTGGAAACTTTACAGTTGACATGACAACTATCAACACGACAGATTTAGAAGGAAAAGGAAAAACAAACTTAGACGGTCATTTAAAATCGGATGATTTTTTTGGAACTGAAAAATTCCCAACAGCTACTTTAGTAATTAAATCAATTGGTGAAAAATCGGCAAATGTATATTCTGTAACTGGAGATTTAACCATCAAAGGAAAAACTGAGTCAATTAAATTTGAATTAAACGTAGCAGATAATACTGCAACAGCAGCTTTAAAAGTGAACAGAACAAAATATGATATCAAATATGGTTCAGGAAGTTTCTTCTCTGATTTAGGAGATAGAGCAATTTCTGATGATTTTGATTTAACGGTTAAATTAGCGTTATAAAACTAAACTAAAATTAATAAATGAGCCTTGAAGTTTTTCAAGGCTTTTTTGTACCCATAAAAAAAGCTCCGAGTTGCCTCGAAGCTTTATAATTGAAAGGGTGAAAGACGGGTCTCGAACCCGCGACCTTCGGAACCACAATCCGACGCTCTAACCAACTGAGCTACAATCACCATTTGTTTTGACAAACAAGGCAGGGCCTCATTTGCGAGTGCAAATATAATTGTTTCAATCTATCTTGCAAAGGTTTTTTGTGTTTTTTTATTTCAAATCACTTAACGAATTGACAGTCACATATCTTTATGAATCGATACTCCTAGATTTTGCTTTTCCTGCTCCTCAAATTAGGGCTTTTCTGGGGTTCAAAAAACTATCGGGATTTGATAGTTTGATTGATATGTTTTCTTCTTTTAGACGGAAGAAAAACGAGCTTTAGAAACTGCTTTTTTGAATGTGTGTCACAAGTGTGTCACAATATGAAATATGAATTCAAAAATCTAAAGAAAGTAGTACTCTCAAATGGGAGAGTTGGTATCTCATTTTTTTACAATAGCAAACGCTTCAGATACTTCAATGGGAATGCTATTGAAGTAAACATTAACCCTAACACCTGTAAAGCTGAATTAAAGCATGAATATTTAGAAATGCTATTTGATGCCTTTACAGATAGATTAAATAAAGGATGGAGACCCATTGAGAATATAAAAGTAAGTAAAAACATTGAGCCATTGCTTACAGAGACTCTTAAAACAGCCTACGAACACAAGCAACAACTAGAATACAGTGATCGCTATAAACGAGATCAAACCTACTTCTACAGTAAAGTTATGGTGATTATTTCAAACCAAAAACTAGATAGACTACTTCTGAAAGATTTTAATGCATCAATTATTAGAGAATTATTGAATCATATCAGTAAGTCTAAAAGAGTTCAACTAAACTGTAAAAGTAATCTCTCAGCTCTGCTTTCTGATTACTTTGTAAAGTATAATATCGCAAATCCATTCCTACAAGTAAAACTAGTTAAGCAGGAAGAGGTTCTTCATAAGCCGATAAAAGAAATAAAGCAAGTATTAGATGAGATTTATTCGTTCAATACTAATCTATACCTGTGTTGTTTAATGGCTTATGCTTGCTTGTTGAGACCCCATAGAGAAATTCGTAACTTGAAGTGGAGTAACTTCAGTGATGATTGTTCTTATATTAGTCTTTCTGGAGCACAAAATAAAGGCAAAAAAAACAGAATAGTTCCTGTTCCAATGTATGTTAGAAATTATCTCGTAAAAGGTAACGCATCACATAATATCTTTACAGGAGAACATGAAGCTTACAATGAAGATTACTTCAAAACGCTATGGAGTAAATACAAGAAGAGGTCTACCCTACTAAATAAAGACAATACACTGTACAGTTTTAGACATACAGGAGCTATCAATGTGTTTGAAAAAACTGGTAGTTTAATCAAACTACAACAAGTAATGGGACTGTACGTCTTCAAACTAAAGTGAACTTTTCCTAAGAGAGTATTTAGTTAATAATTCAAAGATAAATGTTTTTTTGATTTGTTGTTAATTTTAATTTTTGGTACTCATTTCTTCGGCCAATAATGGCTATTTTCTTTAATCGTTCACGTTCTTTTAGAATAAGTTCACCTCTTCCAAAATAGACATCTGCTGGGGTTAAGTTGTTTAATGATTCATGATAGCGTTCATTGTTGTATCGATAAACAAACTTTTCTAAAGCAGCTTCTAATTCTTCGGGAGCAAAGTAATTATCAAGTTTCACAACATTTTTCATAGTTCTGTGATAGCGTTCAATTTTTCCTTGTGTTTGCGGATGATTGGGTCTGCCATGTACTTGTTGCATTTGATAATTGTCTTTTAAATACGTTTTTAATTCGCTTGCAATATAGCACGAACCATTGTCTGACAAGAGTTTTGGTTTTTGTTTAGTTACTAATTTTGCTTTTTTAATGGCAGAATCCACAGTTCTTTTTACATCATCGGCTTTCATGCTTGAGCAAAGTTCCCAGTGTACAATGTATCTACTGTAATCGTCCAAAACCGTACTCAAATAATACCAACCCCAACCCAGAATTTTAAAATAGGTAAAATCAGTTTGCCACATTTGATGAACAAAGCCTGTTTTATCTTTAAATTCATTGCCTGCACTCAAGAAAATATGAGCTGGAGCTGTAATTAATCCTCTTACTTTTAAAATTCTATAAACGCTGGATTCTGATAAGAATATTTGCTGTTCATCAGTCATTTTATAGGCTAATTCTCGAGAAGATAAATCAGGATAATCTAAAGCTAATTTAACAACCAAATTCTTTTGTTCTTGCGGAATGCTATTCCATTGACGATTAGAAGTTCTTTTAGTTGGAATTAAACCTTCAACACCATTTTCGCTGTAGGCATGATACCAATTGTAAAACGTACTCTTGTTGATTCCAATCTCACGAAGTGTTCTATTTACACCAATTTCAGAACGAGTAACCATGTGGATGATTTCTTGCTTTTCGGATACTGTAAGTCGCATATATTTCTTGAACTTTTCAGTTAATCCAGCATTTCCAAGCTTTTTTTTACGATGTCATAACGTAAAACTAAATCTGCAATCATCACTTTTAAAGCCTGATTTTCTTTCTTGAGTTCTGCTACTTCATCACTCGTAGCTTCTCTTGTTACATCGCCAGCTAAACGCTTTTTACCTGCTTCTAAAAACTCTTTGTTCCATTTGTAAAACTGAGATTCATTAATGGAATACTTTCGACATAATTCTGCCACTGACATTTCCGCTCGTAAAGCTTCCATAACAATCTGGATTTTCTGTTCGGAACTAAAGATTCTTCTTGTGTTTCTACGAATGTCTTTAATGAAATTCTCTGCTGTTTTTTTCTTAGGTGTTCTCATAATAATTCAAATTTAAGGATTTTGAAAACACTCTCTTAGTTTTGACTTAAATCAGTCCACTTTTTGCTGACGATTTACAAAACGTTTCAAACTACCAATTTTTTAGTATCAATACTCCTCAATGGATATTACCTAAACCAATTTTCTTTTAGTAAAAGTTTTGTTATCGTAAATTGTGAGTAAAAAGCGGTCTCACTACAATCGTTTGCTTTGTTCCGTTGGGCTGTTCCAGTCGCTTTAACAAGCTTCCATTCCACAGACCACTTGAAACCAAAACTAAGGGCAGTTATGAAAAATAACAGCCCTTTTGCTTTCTACGCTCCCAATCTTCACACGCTCACTCAATGCGTTCGTAAGAGCTACTTAATCCAACATACAGCTTCATTTCGCTTCTCTGCATTCAGCAGTATTGTTGTCTCTCGCTCTATATTGTTTCAGCGGTTGCTCTTATGACTAGCAGTTGGGGGTTGCTCCATTCCATTGTGCATTATTCTATGGAACGCTTCGCTGTGGTTAATATTTTCCCCAACGAAACGCTCTAAGAACTTCACATCACTTCGCTAAAGCTACGTTCTGTTCCCATTCTAAGGCTGCTAGTCATTTGCCGCAACACCGCACCTTGTTCCTCGAAAAATTCCATAAATTCCATTTTTCTGCGGTACTGCTGGGTGTTAAACCAACCTGCCATGTTCCTTCATAACAGAAAAAAGTGCA
>CAISYO010000176.1 GCA_903889745.1 uncultured Bacteroidota bacterium
AATATAGCGTTCCACTTCCTTTATATGATCTTTCGTGCGCTGTTTATGCTCTTGTTGGTGGGGTGTATCGTTGTTTAAATAAGCGATATAATACGCCATGGCTTCCAATAAAGTAGTAGGAACCACAGTTTTCGATTCGATGATTTTTGGCATGTAGTTGCAACTTTCAAGTTCCGCTCTGTACGCATAAGCATCTAAAACAACCTGATTTGGGTCTCGAGTTTCAAAAATCTTTGTTTTAACAGCTGTTTCCTTGCCAGGGATACAAACGCGGAGCTTATACTTGTGTTTATCGATGTCTTTGCATGAACTGATTCTTTTCCCTGAATTTCCGCAGTTATTTGTTATTCTTTTTTTACATTTCGTGCAAAAGATAAAAAGCCCTTTTACCTTCGTTTTTTTTAATAGTTGCGTGTTATCCATTATTGTTCATTTTATTCATAAAATCATTTGCCGCATTCCCTGGAACAGTAAATTTGGTTTTCACGCTTGGGTTTAAAATTTGACCTGCAATCTTTGCCCAGTCAAGAGTTTTGTATGAATGATACAGTTCTGCCCAATTATTAGGATACTTTAACATTAAAGCCTCAATAAAGGGTTTATCGAGTTGAAGTTGAAAGTCAATAAGATTCACATAATTTTCATTGCCGAATTTAATGACGGTTAGACTTTTACTTTTGCACCATCTTAATGCTGTTCTCAGTGTTTTCATGTTCATTGCTTTAACAATATCAGTCAGTGTTACTTTATCGTATAAGAGCTTATTATTAATCTCCGCTATTGTATCATCAACAACTGTACTTTGTTGTTGTTGAATCGATGGGCTTGTTAATTTTTTTTCCTCAATTTTTAATTTTGTTTGTTTTTTACGTTTTTCCATCCGTTTTAGGGGATGTGCTTAAATTCCTTTTCTAAGGTAATTTTAGCATGTTTATAATTGATCCGATTTTTCGGTATCTAGTTTTTGTTTTAGTGTATTCTTACAATGGGTTATGAGCCCATTATTAGTTTTAATTGTTATATCTTGGTAACCTTTTCGCATGATGAGTTCAGTTAAACGAGTCTGTATATCCGGCCGGATTATTTCAGTGTAACTAATTGATTCTATGCTATTTTTTTTTGAGTTCAATTGAATTTCAACAGATTGAATATTATCTGTTCTAAGAAGATTTAAAATCTGCATTTCTTCTTTAGATATCATTTTATAGGATTCATGTGCAAGATTTAAATCAATTTTCCCTAAAAGTTCAGCAACAATTTCATTAACGCTGAGCGAAAAATGACTTTCGGTAAGGAAATTAGAAATTTGCTCTTGCATTGGATTATCATGGAAACCTTCCTTCACAAGAACATAGGATCCTTCCAAATTGAATAAAATTCGATATTCATTTCGCAGGTGAATAATATCCATCAAAATCGTTTCAAGAAGGGTCAAGTCCATAGACTGAATAAACTCATCGAATGCCTTTGAATTCAGTATATGGTCTACATTCTCCTTGTTCATCAACTTAATAGCACTCTTTACATCATCCTTGAAGCCGTTGTCATCAAGTTTTATTCTTTCGTTTAAAAAATTTTCCTTTAAATTGTTGATTAATTCTAATGTAAAATTGAAATCTCTAAGCTTCTGCAGCATTAAGATCCAGGTAGCCTCAGAAAGGTCTAGTAAGTGCCATTTTCCTTCTGATTTTTTATTCAGAAAAAGACCCTTTGATTCCCAATGCACAGCGTTTCTGGGGTTTATGTTTAGCTCAGCAAGACGGAATCTTTTTTTCTTTATTTCCATCATTAAGTCAAGATTCTTGGGAGATGATTTCAAAATATCTCTAGCTGTCTGAATATCTTTTTTATTTAAGCTCATGGTGTTTGTTTTTACAAATGTATGATAAATATTTTAAATAACAACAT
>CAISYO010000177.1 GCA_903889745.1 uncultured Bacteroidota bacterium
CACTTATGTAAATTATAAGTTTTTTAATTTAAACGATGGCTTATTATTTATAACTAAAAATTTTAGTGATTTTTTAATTTTTACTATATTTTTTATTTCTGAATGCATCTTAGGGTTATTACCTCCTGATATATTTATTGCTTGGTCAAAAAACACTACAAGTCCACTACTCTATTTATCAATTTTAGCTCTCTTATCCTATTTAGGAGGTGTAATTTCCTATTTTATGGGTATGGCTATTATAGCAATTCCTTCTGTTAATAAGTATTTATATGGTAAGATGACAAAACATATTATAAATATGAAAAAATGGGGTGGCTTTTTAATTGCTGTAGGAGCATTATTGCCTTTACCATTTGCCATAGCATGTTTAGCTGCTGGAATGATAAACTATTCTAGAAAACATTTTTTTATATTTGCAGCGCTTCGTTTTATTAGATTTGTTATTTATGGATTTGTTATTTATACCGCTTTATCATGATAAAATTATTTAGACTTACAGCTATTTTAGAAGGAATCTCATACATACTATTATTTGCTAATATGCTGATAATGAAGCCAAACTACATTGAAGTATACAAACAACTGTTATATCCTATCGGGATGAGTCATGGGGTATTGTTTATAGGATATATAGGTTTGGCATTTTTAGTAAAAGCAGAAAAAAAATGGAACTTTATAACGTTTAGTATTGTTTTAATTGCTTCATTGCTTCCATTTGGTACGTTTTACGTTGAGAAAATATATTTGACTTAAATATTCAAAATAATCGTTTTATTTCTATTTTTTTAATTAATTTTAAAACAAAAATTATGAAAGACGATCACATTTTATCTATCAGAGGTGGAGTTATCGGTTCAATAACAAGTGAATCTTCATCTGAAGAAAAATTTCAAAATCAAACCCTCCGCCCTATTCTTAAAATACAAAATGATCTTTTATTGCTTGTTTTTAAGAATTATATTACCAAACAAAAAGTTGATTTTGCTGCTTTATCGCCAGAGAAGAAAATGCAATTTATTGAAAATGCTATACAGCGTGATATTAAATTTAGAAATTCATTAAAGGGAATGATCATTGGATTTTTTACACTTTTAGAATACGAAGAATACATTTTGAATTCGTCAAATTTGAATAAACGAATGATGAATTTACTAATTGAACGGTATAAAAGTCAAATTCAGATTATTTAATTTGTCAATATGCCAATAGTTTAAAGATAATTGACACATCGGCACATTGAAAATTGACTAATTATACAAGGATTCTCCATTCAAATCAGTGCTTAACACATCACTCATATAATCAAAAAAAGGACGCATTGCTTTAAAACTAGCAATTACTTCTGATTGAAAATTAGCTGATAAAACCTCTTTATTGGTAAAACTTCGGGTTAATAAAAATTGCTTTTTACGGATTAAATCGATGTCTGGATGTGTTTTATCAAATCCTTTTGGAGCTGTTTTTAACTCCTCACCTTCTAGTGTTTTAAAATACTTTTGAAAAGATTCTTCAGCAATAATTGCTCTCAATTCTGAAGCATCCATTTCAATTTCTTTACGCATACGAAATAAATCAGACGCATTGGGTTCCCAAAAACCGCCACCTACAAAACTCGCATTATTCTCAAGGTGAAGATACATTCCACCACGAAGCAAGGGTTTAGCTCGGTTGAAACCTACACTAAAATGATTTTTATAAGGCGATTTGTCTTTTGAAAAACGCACATCGCGATAAATACGAAACACTTGCATTTTATCTAAACTGTCTATTTTTTCCAAATCGGCATATACAGCAGCAAAAAATGTTTTGGCAAGTTTTTCTTCGGCCTGAAACGCTTTTTTATTTTCGACAAACCATTCGCGATTATTGTTTTCTTTGAGTTGGGTTAAGAATTGAAAAATTGAATTTTGTAGCATAACTTTCCTTTTTACAAATATACACAAACTAAAAATAAAGAGTTTTTTTACCAATTAAAAAACCACTTCATCATGACAATAAAGTGGCTTTTTATAAAATAATGTTTTAATTAATCCTCGTTCGTTTCTTCTGACGAATTCGTTTCTAAATTAGAACCAACTGTAACATTAGCTCTAATTTCAGTATGGCGAACTTCTCCACCTGTAGTTCCTGTTTGTTTTCCAAGAAATACACCAATAATAGCAACGACCAAAACAATATACGAAACTGCAGCGGCTTTAGCATTGTTTTTAAAATTTAAATATAATCCCAATAGTGAAATTGCACCTAAAGCATATAAAACCAATGCTAATTTTTCGGCCATTTCTTCATGTTCATGAATAATTTGATCAGTAACCGAAGGTAATTTTTCAGCAATTTCTTCGGCTCCCTCACCAGTTGCCATACTAACCGCTGCAAATATTGCGGCTACCACAAATAGAATATAGGCTACGTTTTTAATAACTGTATTCTTCATGAAGATTCCAGCAATTAAAATTCCCAATCCAAAAATAGTTCCAATGATCGGAAAATGGTTTACTACCATGTGTAAATGTGCGTCGTTCATAATTTAACTTTTTAAAAGGTTTTTAAAATACAGATTAAAATTAAGAATTATTATGTAACAAAAACTTAAAAGCTATTTAAGTTTTGCTAAAGGTAAATTTAATTTAATTATGGTGCCTACATTTAATTCGCTCTCAATTTTTATAGTAATATGTAACAATTCACAAAGTCTTTTTACAATTGAAAGTCCTAGTCCTGTACCTTTAATAGTAGTATGATTTAAACTATCTGCCCGATAAAAGGAATGTAACACTTTATCTAAATCATTTTTAGAAATCCCTATTCCATTATCAATGATTGTAAACAAAATAGTATCATTATTTTGAGCTAAATGAATAGATATTTCTCCATGATCATTAGTGTATTTAATAGCATTTGAAATTAAATTACCAATAATAATAGAAACTAAATATGCGTCAGAATATATATAAAAATCAGATGAAAAATCAGAATTAATTGTTATTTTTTTTGATGCAATTTTCTCTGAAAATCGTGAAATCAAATCTAGAAGTACTGCATTTAAATAAACCGATTCATTGTTGATGTTTTGCTTTTGATTTTCAAATCGGGCAAGTAATAATAATTGATCAACCATTTTATTCAATCGATCTACTTCAGAAATACAAAAATTGATTTTGTCTTCATATTCTTGTTGATTTCTTGGCTTTCTAATTAATACCTCCATTGTTCCTTTTATAACGGCTAGTGGCGTTCTAAGTTCATGTGAAGCATCAGACGTGAATTGTTTTTCTCGTTCAATAGCATATTCAATTCGATCCAGTAAATTATTGATATTTTGAGAAAGGGCATATAATTCATCTTTATTCGCGGGTAAAGGAATTCGCATTTGCAAGTTTTCGCGAGTAATTTGACTTGAAGTATCAATAATTGTTTTTACAGGTAAAATACTTCTACCTGCAAAGAATCGCGCAATGAAAAATAATGCAATTAGAATTAAGGGAAAAATAACAATTAGAATGTTTTTTAATATTTGAACGATTTCAAAATCCTCCATTGACATTGCCACAACTAAATAACCTACTATTTTATTATTATTTCTTATGACAGTTTGTATTTGTCTAACCGGTATTTCATTAAGAACGGAATCAATAAATAAATTATTCTGCTCATCAGAAAGTAATTTTAAATTTGAGCTTTTTAAATTTGGCGACTTATCAATTAGTTGTTTGTTATTATCATAAAATTCAACAAACACTGGGTTAACGCTTATGGAATTGTGTTCTCTAGCACGCCATTGATCTACATGGATTAAGTAGGTTTCATTTGAATCTGTTGAAACATCATCTAAATGTTTATATAATTCTTCTTGGATTGCTTC
>CAISYO010000178.1 GCA_903889745.1 uncultured Bacteroidota bacterium
ACTACCTTTGCACTTTAAAAAATAAATTAAATGACTTATATTAGAAACATCGCAATTATTGCACACGTTGACCACGGTAAAACTACTTTGGTTGATAAAATTATGTATCACTGTCAATTGTTTCGTGAAAACGAAAATACCGGAGACTTAATCCTTGATAATAATGATTTAGAGCGCGAAAGAGGTATTACTATTACTTCAAAAAACGTTTCGGTAACTTATAAAGGAACTAAAATTAATATTATTGATACTCCTGGTCACGCCGATTTTGGTGGAGAAGTAGAACGTGTACTTAATATGGCAGACGGTGTTTGTCTTTTAGTAGATGCATTTGAAGGACCTATGCCTCAAACGCGTTTTGTATTGCAAAAAGCTATTGACTTAGGTTTAAAACCATGTGTGGTTATTAATAAGGTAGACAAAGAAAATTGTACGCCAGAAGAAGTTCACGAAAAAGTATTTGACTTAATGTTTGAATTAGGAGCTACTGAAGAACAGTTAGATTTCCCAACTGTTTATGGTTCGGCTAAAAATAACTGGATGTCGGATGATTTTAGAAATCAAACAGATAATATTGAGCCTTTATTAGATATGGTTTTGGAACATGTTCCAGCACCTAAAGTATCTGAAGGAACACCTCAAATGTTAATTACTTCTTTAGATTTCTCTTCATTCACAGGTCGTATTGCTATTGGTCGATTAGAAAGAGGCGTTTTGAAAGAAGGTATGCCTATTTCTTTAGTTAAAAGAGATGGTACGATATTAAAATCTAGAATTAAAGAATTACATACTTTTGAAGGTCTTGGCCGTAAAAAAGTAGATCAAGTAATTGCTGGAGATATTTGTGCAATTATTGGTATTGAAGGTTTTGAAATTGGTGATACAGTTGCCGATTTTGAAAATCCGGAAGCGTTACAAACTATTGCAATTGATGAGCCTACCATGAGTATGTTGTTCACAATTAACGATTCGCCTTTCTTCGGAAAAGAAGGAAAATTTGTAACCTCACGCCACATTAGAGATCGTTTAACAAAAGAATTAGAGAAAAACTTAGCGATGAAGTTAGGTGAAACTGATTCTGCAGATAAATTCATGGTTTTTGGTCGTGGAGTACTTCACTTATCAGTTCTTATTGAAACGATGAGAAGAGAAGGGTATGAGTTACAAATTGGTCAGCCACAAGTAATTATTAAAGAAATTGATGGTCAAAAATGTGAACCAATTGAAGAATTAACAATCGATTTACCTGAAAATCTTTCAGGTAGAGCCGTTGAATTTGTAACCATCCGTAAAGGAGAAATGTTATCAATGGAAGCGAAAGGTGAACGTATGATTATTAAATTCAATATTCCGTCTCGTGGAATTATAGGATTGCGTAATCAATTGTTAACTGCAACCGCTGGCGAGGCAATTATGGCTCATCGTTATATTGGATATGAACCTTTTAAAGGAGTAATTCCAGGTCGTAACAATGGATCGTTAATTTCTATGGAAAATGGAAAAGCTATTCCTTATTCAATTGATAAATTACAAGATCGTGGTAAATTCTTTGTAGAGCCAAATGCTGAAATTTATGAAGGTCAGGTAATTGGAGAAAATTCTCGTGGAGATGATATGTGTATCAACGTGACTAAAGCTAAAAAACAGTCTAACGTTCGTTCTTCTGGAAATGATGAAAAAGCAAGAATTATTCCACCAATTATTTTCTCATTAGAAGAAGCATTAGAATACATTCAAAAAGATGAATATGTTGAGGTTACGCCAAAATCTATTCGTTTAAGAAAAATATATTTGACAGAAAACGATAGAAAACGTTTTAAAATATAATTAATTAAATCCCGATGTAAATCGGGATTTTTTAGCATAAATAAGCATGGAAATTAAATTGAAATACGGAATTGACAATTTGCTTTTCGGAATGAAAGAGCAAGATGTTACTAAAGTTTTGGGTAAACCCGATACACAATATAAAGACGAAGAAGAAAATGTTGTTTTTATGTATAATGCCCGAAAATTGCGTCTTATTTTCTATAAAGAAGAAGACTTTAAATTAGGCTATATTACTACCACAAATCCAGCTGTTAAATTAGTAAATACGTTGATTGTCGGTAAAAATTGGAGTGAAGTTTATCCTGTATTAGAAAAAAATAAAGTGAAAACTTTTGAAACGGATACTTCTGAAGGAATGATGAGTTATTTTAACGAGGAAAATTGGTTATTTATTCACGTTGATTATAACGAAATTGTAAAGATTGAAGTGGGTGCTGTATTTAGTGATAAAGACGAATTTGATTGGAAATTTTAATATTTTAAGCATAAAAAAGCCGCTAATTTAGCGGCTTTTTTATTTATTATTGATTAATCTTAATCAACTCTACTTCAAAAATTAAATCAGTATTTGGTTGAATAACTCCGCCAGCACCTCTTTCTCCATAAGCTAATTGTGATGGAATATAAAATTTATATTTTGATCCTTCTTGCATCAATTGAACACCTTCGGTCCAGCCTTTAATCACTTGGTTTAATCCAAAATCGATTGGTTCTCCTCGTTGCACACTACTGTCAAATATTTTTCCATCTAAAAACATACCAGTATAATGTACTTTTACATTACTAGTGGCAACAGGTTTATTTCCGGTTCCTTGTTGTAACACAATATATTTTAAACCACTTTCAGTTGTTGCAGCATTCTCAAATTCTTTTAAAGCTATTTCTTTGGCTACTTTTTGTTTTTCGGCTTCTATTTTATCGGCTTCTGCTTTCTTCGCAAAATAGTCATTAAATATTTTTTCTGCATCAAATTTTTTAGCTTCTTTTCCTACTCTAATTATTTTTACTGATGTAATTACATCATCTTTAGCAATTTTATCAACTACATCAAGTCCAGTAGTAACATGTCCAAAAACAGTGTGTCTTCCATCTAAATGTGGAGTTGCTTTATGAGTAATAAAAAATTGACTACCATTTGTTTTAGGTCCAGCATTTGCCATTGATAAAATTCCTTTAGAGGAATGTTTTAATTCGGGTACAAATTCATCGTCAAATCTATAACCTGGATCTCCAGAACCGTCGCCTTTTGGACAACCACCTTGAATCATAAAATCGGCAATAACTCTGTGAAATTTCAAGCCGTTATAATATGGTTTTCCTTTTAAGTTATTAGTTACTTGAGAATTTGTGCCTTCTGCTAAGGTAATAAAATTGGCAACAGTTAAAGGTGTTTTTTGATACTCTAATTGTACTACAATTTTTCCTTTTGTAGTATTAAACTCAGCAAAAATTCCTTCATTTTTTTTCTCTTGGGAAAAGCAAAAAGTGCTAAATCCTATAAGAGCCAGTGTAAGCGTGATTATTTTTTTCATTGTATTATTAATTAATTAGTTGGTTTTTCTAAAAGTTCTATTTCAAATATTAAATTAGCGTTTGCTGGAATAAGATATCCAGCTCCTTGCATTCCATAACCCAAGTGTGAGGGGATATAAAAAATGGTTTTGTCTCCAAAATTCATTAATTCTACCCCTTCATTAAAACCTGGAATAAATCTTAAGTTTCCAATACTCGATGCCATAGGTGTGTATCCGTTTTGAGCAGCTCGATTTGGGTCACACGTTCCAAACAACTTAGCTGTTTCTTCATAACTGGTGTCAAATAATTGCCCATTTTCTAAATAACCTGCATAATGAATGTATACATTTGTGCCCGTTGTTGGTTTTTTACCGGAACCCTTTGTAATAATTTTATAGACTAATCCAGATTTTGTTTCAGTGCCATTTTTTTTAACATCTATAAATTCTTGTGCTTTTTGGGCTCTAATTTTTTCTGTTTTTTCTTCCAGTTCTTTTTGTGCTTTAGCTTGTTTTGCATAATAATTTTTAAAAATCTTTACTGCATCAAACTTTTTAGCTTCGTTTCCTATTCTAATAATTGTAATTTTTTCTATTACATCTTCACCTTCAAGAGTGTTAATAATTTCTATTCCTTCAATAACTTCACCAAAAATACTATGTACGTTATCTAACCAAGGAGTTGCTTTATGAGTAATAAAAAACTGACTACCATTTGTAGCAGGTCCGGCGTTTGCCATAGAAAGAATTCCTGCTTTATTGTGTTTTAAATCGGGATGAAATTCGTCTTTAAATTTATAACCAGGACCTCCAGATCCATCGCCATTTGGATCGCCACATTGTGCCATAAAATCGGTGATAACCCGATGAAATGTTAATCCGTCATAAAATGCTTTTCCTTTGAATTCTTCACTTACAAAAGGATTTTTACCTTCGGTTAATGAAACAAAATTGGCCACCGTATTGGGTACTTTTTGATACTCCAATTTGGCAATCATTGTTCCTTTTGAAGTTTCAATTTCGGCATATAAACCTTCGCCTAAATGATCATATGATTTTGAACAGGCAGAAAATAATACAACTAAACTTACTAGTAAAAAAGAAATTGGTTTCATGGTTTTAATATTAATTTTTAGCTTGTGGATCTAATTTAATGTCGTTTAACGTAACCGTACAAATAATAGGCTGGTTGGTTCCTATTTTATCATCATCGCCATGGTATCCATAGGCCATGTGCGAAGGAAAAAGGAAAGAAATGGTTTCGCCTTTTTTCATTAACTTGATACCATCTCGTAATCCTATCATGATATTTTCTTTGTCAACATAATATATTTGAGGTTTAGTTTCCTCTTTGGTATAAATTATGGTATTTTCTAAATCTTTAATTTCATATTCATAGTATACAATATCGCCTCTTTTTGGAAAAACGTTTTCTAATTCAGATTTTGTTTCATATTTATACCAATAGCCTTTATTTGAAGCAAGATATTCTTTTAAAGTATCATTTTTAATGATGGAATCGATAATTTTTTCTTCGGTAGCAACTAATTTTTTATTGCGCTCTATCGATTCTTTTATAAATGTGCCTGAAGCATGAGAAATAGGTCTGCGAGCTTCTTCTTGACGTTGTGAACAGCTATTTAAAAAGACCAAAAATAGGGTTACTATTAGTATGTTTATAATTTTCATTTTCATTTTTTTTCAGTAGCTAAAATAGCAATAAATTGTTGTACTGTTTCGTCTAGAGTTGCAAAAGATTTTCCTCCTGCAGCATTGATGTGTCCGCCACCATTGAAGTGTTTTCTTGCAAATTGATTGACATCAAAATCACCTTGAGATCGAAACGAAATTTTGATGATTCCTTCTTCTTTGTTTTCAATGAAAATAGCTGTAAAATCAATGCCATTAATACTTAAACCATAATTTACAATACCTTCGGTGTCTCCTTTTTGATGTCCAAACGTGTCTAATTCTTCTTGACTTAAGGTGATGTATGACGTTTTGTATTGGTCTAAAATTTTTAAATTTTGAAGTGCTTTACCAAGCAATAATAAACGGTTATAGCTAGAATTGTCAAATAATAAATTGTGTATTTCACTATTATTAATTCCTTTTTCAATTAAATCGGCAACACATTGATGCGTTTTACTGGTTGTTTTTGGGAAACGAAAACTTCCAGAATCAGTAACAATACCTGTATATAAGCATGTGGCAACCGTTTTATTGATGTAGTTTTCATAACCTAATTGGTAAATAAAATCATAAATCATTTGGCAAGTAGAACCATAGGAAGTATCTGAAAAAGTATAGTTAGCATATCCATCTGGAAATTGATGATGATCAATCATTATGCTAGTCGCTGTTAATGTTTCAAGAACCTTTTCCATGGCTTCACCTGTGCGGTGTAATGCATTAAAATCGAGTGTAAAAATAAGATCACATTTTTCTAAAAAAGTTCTAGATTGCTCTATATTTCTTTCAAAAATCATGATATTTTTACTTTCAGGTAACCAAGCTAAGAATTCAGGAAATTCATTAGGCGCAATCACCACGACCTCATGTTGCAATTGCTTTAAGATATGATAGAGTCCTAAAGTTGATCCCATAGCGTCTCCATCTGGATTTCTATGTGGAATAATCCCAATTTTTTTTGGTGTGGATAAAAGTGATTTAATCGCTTCGATTTCGTTTGTTTGCATCATACTGCGAATATATTATTTTGTAAGCTATTGTGCAATAATTATGCCTAACGTTTTAATGAAAAATGCCCTTTTATGATTTTACCATCAGCTAATTTCATTTGAAACCAATAATCTGAACTCGGTAAGTTAACACCATTAAAAGTACCGTCCCAAACTTGATTTCTAGTATTGATTTGGTGAATTGGCTTTCCATATCGATCAAAAATTTCAATGGTGCCATTTTGTAAGTTACGTTGGTTAAGGTTTTTGATGCTCCAAAAATCATTAATTCCGTCGCCATTTGGGGTGAAAAACTTTGGATAATCTAAAATATAAAACGTAGCAGGAACAACTCCGCAATCTTTGGTGTCTTTTACATAAACTGTATAGGCTCCTTCGATTAGGTTTGTGAAAGTTGGTGAACTTTGGTAATTTGTTCCATCCAATGAAAAAACATAAGTACTTATTCCAGTATAATCAACGGTTATTGTATTGTTTTCTGAAAAATCAGTAATAATAATATCGTTAATTGTAGCAATTCCGGATGGTGTAACCGTAAACGTTTTGGTTTTTGAACAATTTGAAGCATTCGTAAGAATTACTGAATACGTTCCTGGATTTGCTACGGTAATGGTTTGAGTGTTTTGAATAGGATTGGTATTCCAAGTATAACTTGTAAATCCAGAACCTGCATCTAGTATTGTTGAAGTATTTTCACATAACCCAACTTCTTCATCAGTAATTGTCGTTGGAAAAATATTTACAATTAAATCTATGGGATAATCTGAATAACATCCTTGAATATTGGTAATTCGAGCATATATAGTTTGTTGAAAAGGAGTTGTATTTGTATAAATTGATGGTAAAGCCGAAGTACTGGTTGTTAATTCAAAAAAAGAAATCGTATAATTTGAAGGTAAATTAGTAAATAAATCAGGGATGATATCAGTTAAATTGAATGCTGTGATTCCGTCTTGATTTGCATCAATATCACATTCTGAAAAACGCGTTTGATCGACAATTAAATCAACAGCATATTCTACTGTTATTGTTCCTGTTGTTTCACAATTACCGCCATAATTTATTGTTACCGAATAATCTCCTGCCGAAGTTACTAGATATGTTGGGTTTGTTTCACCAATTAATTCGACATTATTTTGAATCCATTGATATCCAATTGCACTAGATTGAGTGGCATTTAAAGATAAAGTTTGAGTAGGACAAAGTGCAGTTCCATTTGCAATTAAACGATCTTCGCCTAAATCAACTCCGAAATTAAAACTTTCACCACCTAAAAATAGTGCGGAGTCATATCTGTAATTTCCTTCATCGGCAATTACTAATTTAATGTGGTAAGTGTCGCCAGGTGTCACATCAGATTGTGCGGTTAAAACTTTGGTTTGTCCATTAAAATTTGTTGGATGATTGATGTCATTAAAAGCATCAAAATAAGCTGCATTTGCAGGCGGACAAATTGTTCCAGGACCTCTAACTGTATTTACTTTTACAGGAATAGTTGTATTAGGAACTACAGCTAAATTTTGATAATTTGTATCTCCATTTCTTTTCAACAAAAAGGCAAAACCATCAGTAAAATTACATTGATTTGCAGATGGATTCAATAAATATTGTTCGGAGGAAAAAATATAATCAAAACTAATATGATCGCCTTGCGGAATAAAATCAAATTCCAAAACGGTTGCATTAAAGGTATTAGTTAATCCTAATGCCTGATTTAAATCGGAATCGCCATTCCATCCCATATTTCCTCCGTCATCTGAAAGAGAAGCATTTGGCCCAATGGTATTGATTGTTTTTCCAGTTGTTAATACAATTCCGTTTGTAAAAGGAAATCCCGTTCCAGTTGCCTCAAAATAACCGTAGCTTTTTTCGCCCGAAGCAAAATTACCGCCCGAAACAGTTACATTAAAAACATTTGCACACGGACTATTGATTAATTTGTCTTGAACCA
>CAISYO010000179.1 GCA_903889745.1 uncultured Bacteroidota bacterium
ATTTTCAGCATTAATAGGTGCTTTTACAATGAACTCACAGGAAAAAAATAAAGACAATTCTAATCCGTTTTTCGAAACGTATACCACACCTTATCAGATACCTCCCTTCGATTTGATAAAAAATGAACATTTTAAACCTGCTCTTTTAGAAGGAATTAAAAGACACGAAATTGAAATTGAAGCAATCCTTTCAAACCCTGAAAAGCCAAGTTTTGACAATACTATTTTGGCAATGGAAAATTCTGGAAAATTACTTTCAAAGGTAAGTACCGTTTTCTATAATCTTAATAGTGCTAACACGAATGAAGAAATTCAATCTATTGCAAAAGAGTTAGCTCCAAAATTATCTACTCATAATGATAATATTAATTTAAATGAAGTATTATTTAAAAGAGTTAAATCAATTTGGGATGATCAAAAAAATTTAAAACTTAATAAGGAGCAATCAAAAATATTAGAGAACATCTATAAAAATTTTATTAGAAGTGGTGCAAACTTGTCTGAGGAAAGTAAAAAAAGAATGAGAGAAATCAATTCTGAAATGGCGGTTGCTACATTAAAATATGGCCAAAATATTTTAGCCGAAACCAATTCGTATGAATTAGTAATTTCAGACAAAAATGATTTAGCTGGATTACCAAACGAACTTATTGAAACAGCAGCGGCTGATGCAAAAGCAAAAGGCAAAACTGGAAAATGGGTCTTTACTTTATCCAATTCTAGCCTTATGCCTTTTTTACAATATAGTTCAAACCGAAAGTTACGTCAGGAAATTTGGAATGCTTATCAAATGAGAGCTAACAATAACAATGAAAAAGACAATAAAGAACTTGCTATTAAAATTGCCAATTTTAGAGGTGAAAAAGCACGACTTTTAGGATATGCAACTCATGCCGACTATGTTTTAGAGAAATCGATGGCAAAAAATCCAGAAACCGCTACTAAATTATTAAATGATTTATGGATTCCGGCTTTAAACATGGCAAAGAAAGAGGCGGAAGATATTCAAAAAATGATGCAAAAAGAAGGTATTAATGAAACTGTGCAACCTTATGATTGGAGATATTATTCTGAAAAAATTAGAAAAGAACGATTTGATTTGGATGAACAAGAGATAAAACCATACTTCAGTTTGGAGAAAACAAGAGAAGGAGTTTTCACGGTTTGTAAGAATTTATACGGATTACAATTTAAACCCTTAAACAATGTTCCAAAATATCATGAGGATGTTACTGCTTGGGAAGTGACAGAAGCTGATGGAAAACATATTGGAATTATGTTTATGGATTTTCACCCTAGATCTTCTAAACGTGGTGGAGCATGGATGACATCTTATCGCAATCAAAAAATGGAAAATGGCAAACGAGTAGCACCAATCGTTTCAATCACATGCAATTTCACCAAGCCAACAGAAAATGCTCCTGCATTGCTAACTTTTGATGAAGTTAGTACTTTTTTCCACGAATTTGGACACGCGTTACATGGACTATTATCGAATGTTACCTATGAAAGTTTAGCCGGAACAAGTGTTCCAAGAGATTTTGTTGAATTACCGTCGCAAATTATGGAAAACTGGGCGTCTGAGCCAGATGTAATGAGAATGTATGCTAAACATTATAGAACAGGTGAAGTAATTCCAGATGCATTAATTGAAAAAATGCAAAAAGCGGGTACTTTTGATCAAGGTTTTGTTACTACCGAATATTTAGCTGCTTCGATTTTAGATATGCAATATCATACCCAAAAAGGTAATATTACGGTTGATACTGAAACTTTTGAAAAAGAAGCTATGAATAAAATTAATTTACCAAGTACAATAATTCCTAGATATAGAAGTACTTATTTCAATCATATATTTGCAGGAGGTTATTCGGCTGGGTATTATAGTTATATTTGGTCTGGAGTATTAGATACGGATGCTTTTGAAGTATTCAAAATAAACGGATTATTCAACCAAGAATATGCAAAATCATTTAGAAAAAATATTTTAGAAAAAGGTGGAACAGAAGATCCAATGGAATTATATAAAAGATTTAGAGGTGCCGAACCTAGTGTTGGACCTTTATTGAGAAAAAGAGGTTTAGATCAAGTGAAATAAAACTAAAAAGCTCCCAAAATATGGGAGCTTTTTTATTTAAAACAATAACTAAAATTACAAACTCATTCTAAATTCTTCTAAAACGGGACTAATTTTTCCATAATAGCGTTCATCTACAAATAATTCTACAGCCAAATCTGTATTTCCAAAACCTGCTAATCGAGCCGATTGTAAATTATCTTTCTTCATTACATCAACACCTACGGCTTCAATTTTTTGTTTTAATGTTTCGGCAAGAATTTCACTTCCCGAAAAAATTTTCATTATTCCCATAATTATTTTTATTTAATCTTCCATTTCGAAAAAAAGCGGTTCTATCATTATTCTATCGGCTAATATTTCAACACGTTCTGTTATTTGGGAACAAAAAAACAAACGTTGTGTTTTTTCGGCACTCATAGAAAGGCGTTGAATAATTGAATCTTCGCGCTTACGCAACATTTCTTCTACATCATCAACTACAAACATTTTGATTGTGTTCATATTAAATCCTGCTGAGGAAAACATTTCATTAATTCGAATAGGAGTGCCAATCAAGACGTCCATACCTAATGAAATTTGGTTCTTATCATAATCCATATCCCCTTTTTCATGTACGCCAAAAACTCGCAAATTAGAATAATGATTCATTTTCTTGAATGTTTCCAACGCGTCCAAAACTTTTTCCTTGTCTTGAACCAAAACCAAGGCACGCGTACTTTCGCCCACAGGTTTTTCCATTCGCTGAATGACATTCATCAAAATAGTGGTTGTTTTTCCACTTTTTTTAGGCGATTGAATTACCGCATCTACTCCACTTTTAATGGTAGAAAAAGTTTCTTGTTGCATTTCATTTGCCTCGATTAAATTATTTTCAATCAGGGCATTTTGAAGGCTTGTATGTATTTTTTTTAATTGCATTTTTTTTATGGTAATGGGTAATGGGCAATAGGTAATAGGTAACCATATACCCATAACCTTTTACCATTTACCAAATTTATTTACTTGCGAATAATTTTACGTCTTGTTCTGAAATTTCGGAACTGCCTAAAATAATTAAGCGTTCTACAACATTTCTTAATTCACGAATATTTCCGGTCCAATCGTATTCTTGTAATAATTTTATGGCCGATTTCGAGAAGTTTTTTACTGCATTTCCTTGTTCTAAAGCAATTTTTGAGGCAAAATGTTCAATTAATGCAGGTATATCTTCTCTTCTATCATTTAAAGCAGGAACTTTGATTAATATTACCGCTAATCGATGATATAAATCTTCACGAAATCTTCCTTCTTCTATTTCCTTTTTTAAATCTTTATTGGTTGCAGCAACCACACGAACGTTAACTTTAATGTCCTTGTCTGCTCCTACTCTTTGAATTAAATTTTCTTGTAAAGCTCGTAAAACTTTGGCTTGCGCCGATAAACTCATATCGCCAATTTCATCCAGAAAAATGGTTCCGCCATCAGCTGCTTCAAACTTACCCGCTCTGTCTTTAACCGCCGAAGTAAAAGCGCCTTTCACATGACCGAATAATTCACTTTCTATCAATTCAGAAGGGATTGCTGCACAATTTACTTCGATAATTGGTGCCGATGAACGCTCACTTTTTTCATGTAATTGATGTGCAACTAACTCTTTTCCAGTTCCATTTGGTCCAGTAATTAGTACACGAGCATCTGTAGGAGCTACTTTATCAATCATTGTTTTAATATGATTAATCGCTTCACTATCACCTATCATTTCGTAGTTTTTAGAAACTTTCTTTTTCAAGATTTTGTTTTCTACTACTAATTGCTTTCTATCTAATGCATTTCGAACCGTATTTAATAATCGATTCAAATCGGGTGGTTTAGATATGTAATCAAAAGCGCCTAAACGCATTGTATTTATTGCAGTTTCTAAATCCCCATGCCCAGAAATCATCACCATTGGAATTTCGGGTTTTATTTTTTTAACCGCTTCTAATACCTCAACACCGTCCATTTTTGGCATTTTGATATCACAAAGAATCAAATCATAATCTTCATTTTTGACTTTTTCAACCCCTTGTAAACCATCTTCTGCTTCTTCAACTTTGTACGATTCATTTTCTTCGGAAAGTATTTTTGTCAATACTCTTCGAATTGCTGCTTCGTCTTCTATGATTAGAATTTTACTCATTTTTTATGGCAATGGATTAAAGGCTAAATATTTGCAACCAAACAATTTTTAATATTTCAACCATTTATATAATTCTTTCCAAGTTGGTTTTTTACCGTACATTAAAATACCTACTCGGTAGATTTTTGCCGCAAACCAGACTACAAAGATAAACGTTCCAAACAATAAAACGATAGAAAGTGCTAATTGCCATAATGGAACTCCAAATGGAATACGCATCAACATGACAATAGGTGAAGTAAACGGAATAATTGAAAAGACCGTGGCAACCGTTCCATGCGGATCATTGATTACCGTAAAGAAACCTATATAAACCCCTAAAATTAAAGGCATTATAATAGGTAATAAAAATTGTTGCGAATCGGTTTCTGAATCAACAGCAGCACCAATAGCAGCATACAATGAACTGTATAAAAAATAACCTCCAATAAAATAGATTATAAATGCTAAAATTAAAGTGGTTAATGGAAGATTTGATATTTCATTAATATACATTTGTAACTTAGCCATTTTATCAACGTTAGCAGCTGCAGCATCCATCATTTCGGGCGAAACTGCTGAAGAAGCTCCCATTTGTAAACCAAGGAAGGAAGATGCTATAAAAAACAACAAAGTTCCCACGATGGCCCAAATAAGAAATTGTAAAATACCCGCTAGAGAGTTACCAATAATTTTTCCCATCATCAATTGATAAGGTTTTACTGAGGAAATGATAATTTCAATAATTCTTGATGTTTTTTCTTCAATAACACTTCGCATAACAAAATTGCCATAAATTACGATAAACATCATGATTAAATATCCGAATAATCCTCCAATAGCTACTTTGATTTCGTTTAATCCCTTTAAGCTTTCTTCACCAGAAAATTTTGATAATTGAAGAGATGAATCTGCTTTTGCTTCGTCAATTTTTTTGGCATCGAAACCCAATACTTTTAAATTTTCTTGCGTAATAACCGAATCAATAACTTCCTCCACATCGGAAATAAATTCCAAACTCGGACTATCTTCAGAGATGTATGCTACTTTTTCTTTTAAATCTTGAACTGCTGTTACTTTTGGAACAAAAATCAATCCTTCATAACTGTTACTCGCAGTATCTTTTGCCGTTTTAAAAGGCATCGCAGACAAATCTGTGTAATGAGTGAACTTATCATTTTTAAATTCCTTTTTCAACAAACCACTTTCATCATGAATAGCGATTTGTGTTACCGAATCTTTATTCATTGTAGATAAAAATCCAACAAGTACAGCCATTCCAACAAATAAAAGCGGACTTAAAAAGGTCATTACGATAAATGATTTATTGCGCACTTTTGCAATAAATTCTCTTTTTATAATTAAGGATATGATGCTCATGATTATTTACTTACAGTTTGAATGAATATATCGTTAACACTCGGTATTTTTTCCACAAAATGGGTAACTTGCCCAAAGTTTGTTAATATAGAAAGTAGCTCATTTGAAGTATGTTCGCCTAAAGCTACTTCTAATTTTAAATCATCATTTAATGATTTAAAATGGGTTTGATCAATTTTGAATTTTTGGGTTAATTGTACCATTAATCCTTCTACATTATTAGTCATGATACCAATTTGAAATGTATTTGAACGAAATTGTCGTTTTACATCTTCAAGCTTGCCTTCAATTAACTTATTAGATTTGTGAATCAACGCAATATAATCGCACATTTCTTCAACCGATTCCATGCGGTGCGTTGAAAAAATGATTGAAGTACCTTTTTTGTTTAATTCGATAATTTCGTCTTTAATTAAATTGGCATTCACCGGGTCAAAACCAGAAAAGGGTTCGTCTAAAATCAATAATTTTGGTTGGTGTAAAACCGTAACAATAAACTGAATTTTTTGCGCCATCCCTTTAGAAAGTTCTTGGATTTTTTTATCCCACCAGCCTTCTATTTCAAATTTTTCAAACCAATATTTGAGTTGTTTCTTGGCTTCTTCATAAGGCATCCCTTTCAATTGAGCAAGATAGAAACACTGTTCTCCTACCTTCATGGTTTTATATAAACCGCGTTCTTCCGGCATATATCCTATGTATTGAACATGTTCTGGTTTTAAAAGTTCACCATCTAAAAGTACCGTGCCGCTATCGGGCATTGTGATTTGATTAATGATTCGAATTAATGAAGTTTTTCCAGCACCATTTGGCCCTAAAAGTCCATAAATACTGCCCGTAGGAACTTGCAATGAAACTTTATTTAATGCTGTATAATCCCCATACTGTTTGACTACATTTTGTACTTCGAGAATATTGCCCATAGAAAGTAATTTTTATTATCTAATTAGTAGTTAAATCGTATACATTGTTACAAAAAACCCACCCTTTATTTCTAACGGATGGGAAAATTGTTATGTTGAATAAAAGTACACTTTATTTGCGAAAGCGACTCTTTTATTTGAAACATTATTTCTTTAAGAAAACATATCTTTCACTTTTTCAAAGAAAGACTTATCTGATTTTTCAGGTTTTGGAATAAAATTTTCGTCGGTAAGCATTTTTTCAAAAAATTGCTTTTGTTCGGTATTTAATTTTTTGGGTGTCCAAACATTCACATGAACTAATAAATCGCCGTTTCCGTATGAATTTAAACTCGGAATTCCTTTACCTTTCAAACGTAAAATTTTACCTGATTGAATGCCATCTTCTAATTTGATTCGCACTTTTCCAGAAACCGTATCAATTTCTTTAGAAACACCTAATGCTGCTTCGGCTACACTTATATATAAATCATAATGTAGATTTTCGCCTTCACGTTTTAAGAATTCGTGTTCAATTTCTTCAATAGCTACAATTAAATCCCCAGGAATACTGTTACTTCCCGGCGCTTCGTTCCCTTTGTTAGCCACTTTTAATTGCATTCCATCAACTACTCCAGCTGGAATTTTAATTGCAACGGTATCGTCTTCTAATAACATTCCTTGTGCATCTGCACCGGCAGGTTTTTGATCTAAAATTTGCCCAGAACCACTACAAATATGACAAGTGGTGGCCGTTTGCATTCTACCTAAAATGGTATTTGCAATTTTCATTATTTGACCCGATCCATTACAAGTAGGACAGGTTCTATAAGTTACGCCTTTAGCTTGAATTTTTCGTTTTACTTTAACTTTCTTTTCAACGCCATTTGCAATTTCTTCCAAAGTTAATTTTACTTTGATACGAAGATTACTTCCTTTTACTCTACGTTGACCACCGCCACCGCCAAATCCAGAAAAACCTCCTCCACCAAAAGCACCGCCAAAAATATCTCCAAATTGACTAAAAATATCATCCATATTCATGTGTTGTCCACCGCCAAATCCACCACCATCAAAAGCTTGGTGACCATATTGATCATATTTTGCTTTCTTATTTGCATCGCTTAATACTTCATAAGCTTCGGCTGCCTCCTTGAATTTTTCTTCCGCTTCTTTATTTCCAGGGTTTTTATCAGGATGAAATTCTATGGCTTTCTTTCGATAGGCTTTCTTAATTTCATCGGCTGATGCATTTTTGTATATGCCTAGTATTTCGTAAAAATCTTTTTTCATTTTAAATAATATAGTAATGATTGAAACGCTCCAATTAGCGTTTATAAAATAAAATTATTGTCCGATTACCACTTTTGGAAAACGAATAATTTTATCTCCTAATTTGTATCCTTTTTCAATTACATCAACGATTTTACCTTTCAATTTGTCATTTGGAGCAGGAATTTGAGTAATTGCTTCCGCAAAATCTGCATCAAATACATCGCCTGATTTCACTTCTACTTCTTCTAATCCTTTAGAAACTAGAGTCGTTCTAAGTTTATCATGAATCAATTGAACACCCGTAACCAAAGCTTCGTCATCCGATTTAGAAACCTGTGCCCACGCTCTATCAAAATCATCTAAAACAGGAAGCATCGCTTGTAATACTTCTTGATTTGCAGTTTTGAATAAATCGATACGCTCTTTTGAAGTTCTTCTTTTGTAATTTTCAAATTCGGCAAAAAGACGCAAAAACTTATCTTTTTCGTTGCTCAATTCTTCTTGCAATTGCTCTTCTACTGATAATTCTGGCGTTGGAATTTCTTGATTTTCTGAAACATTTTCTTCATTAATGTTCTCCTTTTCGATGTTTTCAGTACTTTCTTGACTCATATTTTTGAATATTTTTTTAAACATTTTTACTTTAGTAAATCCAATTGCAAATGTATTGCCAAATGTTTAAAAATGTCAAATTGTCAGGAAAAAAATAGTTGAGAGATTATTTCAACAAGTCAACTAAAGCTTTATCTAAAGCTGCAAACTTAAATTGAAAATTTTGATCCAATAATTTTCTACAGCTCACATTTTGACTCGAAAATAGAATATGATGCATTTCACCAAGTAGAAGTTTCATCATAAATTGGGGAATATTTGGAAGAAACAAAGGTCTATCTAATGTCTTTGCTATAGCTCTTGTCAATTCTAAATTAGTAACCGTATAAGGCGAAACACCGTTATAAATTCCGGGTAACTTATGTTCAATCACGTGATAAAAAATAGCGGCTAAATCATGAATATGAATCCAGGATTGGTATTGATTTCCTGAACCAAAAGCAGCACCCACACCATACTTAATAGGTTTTGCCATTTCTTGAAGTGCACCTCCATTTTTTGCTAAAACAATGCCAATTCGTATTTTAGAAACAATTAATTCTAATTTTTCAAACTGATTCACTTCGTTTTCCCATTGCTTAACTACATTTCCAAGAAAAGAAACATCAATGTCTGTATCGGTTTCATGATATATATTTGTGAGACTGTCTGGATAAATACCAATGGCAGATGCCGAAACAAATTGTTTTACGTTATTGGGTGTTTTTTGCAATGTTTGAAATAATAATTTTGTCGAAAGAACGCGGCTTTGAATAATTTCTTCTTTGTAGGAAGTTGTCCATTTTTGAGCAACATTTGCACCTGCTAAATGAACAATAACCTCAACATCAGTGAAGGAATTTAAATCAATTTCAGCTGTTTTTGGATTCCAATAAAAACCTTTATAGTTAGAATTGTAGACTAATTTATCTTTTGAAGTAGATAAATAATGAACTGTATGCCCATTTTGCAACAATAATCCTACTAATTCTTGTCCTACTAAACCCGTCGCTCCTGTAACTAAAATAGTCATTTTATTTGCTTTTTCTCAAAGTTACAATCAAATTATAAATAATGAAAGTAAATTAACGTATGTTTAGGAATAGTTGATGATTGCAAAGTGAATAAAACCTGACTTTTAATTTCTTACTTTAATAGTCCATTCAAATTGCATTTCAGAAACTTGTTCTCCTTTTTCATTTTTTCCTATGGAAGTTAACCAAATGGTTTGTCCCTCTTTGGTTTCAATTGCTTTATGAATTGCTTCTTTAATTGCATCGCCTTGTGTACAAGCAAACGTAATTCTTCCAGTAGCTTTTTTAGTGAAAACACTTTTATTTTGAGCCACTAACATAGAAATATTTTTACCACTTGTCTTGATTTGATACATTACCAAAGCTCCAGTTGTAAACTCCGCAGCCATAGCTTGAACGGCAAAATACATAGAGTTAAAAGGATTTTGATTAAACCAACGGTGTTTTACGGTTACTTCACAAACTTCAGGTGAAATTGACTTAACACGTACACCACTCCAAAAAGCAGCTGGCAGTTTAAAAAAAGTAAACAAATTTAATTTGGCAGGTGTAAACTCCATGATACATTGATTTTGCTGTAAAAATACAAAATTAAATAGGAAGTAACTAAAAATTTAAAATGTTAATTTTATGTTAAATAATAGTACTATGCGTAACATAATACCTTTCAATAGACTTATCTTTGTATAAGAAATTATTATGTAATATAATTTTAATCATCAAAATCAATCAATTGCGAAAGCAAAACAATCAAAAAATGAACAGTTTAATTATCAAAATCAAAAGGAATTATGAATATTGAAAACACTAAAGCGCAAATGCGTAAAGGGGTTTTAGAGTTCTGTATTTTATCTGTATTAAAAGAAAAAGATGCATATACTTCTGAAATACTAGACACGCTAAAAAACGCAAAATTATTAGTCGTTGAAGGAACCGTGTATCCTTTATTAACAAGGCTCAAAAATGACGGCTTGTTAAATTATCGATGGGAAGAATCCGTATCGGGACCACCCAGAAAATATTACGGTTTAACCGATGAAGGAAAAGAATTTTTACAAGAATTAAATGGCACATGGAAAGAATTAGCCGATGCCGTAAACATAATAACCAGTCAAAACTAAGCGTCATGAATAAAACAATAAGTATAAATTTAGGAGGTTTTTTCTTCCACATTGATGAAGATGCCTATCAAAAATTATCGCGTTATTTTGATGCGGTAAAACGTTCTCTTGCTCCTGATGGCAGAGAGGAAATAATGAAGGATATTGAAAGTCGCATTGCCGAATTATTCCAAGAGCGCATTCAAAACGACAAACAAGTTATTGGTTTAGTTGAAATTGATGCTGTTATAGCGATTATGGGTCAGCCCGAAGACTATAAAATTGATGAAGAAACAACCAACGCAACTAATTCTAATACATTTTATTCGAAAAATAATGTAAAAAAATTATACCGAGATAAGGAAAACGGAATTATAAGCGGGGTGGCTTCTGGATTCGGACACTACCTTAAAATAGATCCGGTTTGGATTCGATTGCTATTTGTAATTATAGTTGTTGCAGGTTTTGGAAGTCCAATATTAATCTATTTAATACTAATGTTTATTATTCCTGAGGCCGTAACCACTTCTCAAAAACTAGAAATGAAAGGGGAGGAAATTACTATTTCAAATATCGAACGAAAAGTTAAAGAAGGTATCGGTGATATTGCTGATAAAATTGGCTCCATTGATCATCAAAAAATAGCCGAAAACACAAGACAAAGTATCAATAATACAGGAAATGTATTAGGAAACTTTTTTTCAATAGTGTTCAGTATAATCACAAAAATTATTGGAGGAATAATTGTTTTATTCAGTTCTATTTTATTTGTAGCATTTTGTATTGCAGCAATATTCATGATTTTTTCGACAAATATGCCCGATAATTTTCTGTTAAACCATATTGAAACACCTATTGGTTTAGAAACGCCAATGTGGGTTCAAGGACTATTATTTCTGTTTGTGTTTGGAATTCCATCCTTTTTTATCCTATTATTGGGTTTGAAATTATTAGTTAATAACTTAAAATCAATTGGAAATATTGCAAAATACACATTACTTGCCACTTGGATTATTGCAATGGGTATTGCCATTTCATTAGGTGTAAACGAAGCATCGCAATTAGCATTTGAAGGAAAAACAGTACAAAAACAAGAATTAATATTAAATCCAACAGACACTTTACTCATTAAGTTTAAAAACAATGATTTCTATTCTAAAAACGTTCATCATGAAACCGATTTTAGAATTACACAAGACGAAAACAATAAAGAAGTTATTTATTCGAATAATATTTCTATTGAAATAATGGAAACTGATGCACCAGTAGCTTATCTTCAAGTGGAAAAATTAGCTAAAGGAAAATCGGCTGAAGATGCGCGTAAAAGAGCTGAAAAAATTAAATATGAATTTAAAATTGATCGTAATGTTTTACAATTAGACAATTATTTGGTTTCGGCAGTAGAAAATAAATTTAGAGGTCAAGAAGTTAGATTGTACTTGTATCTTCCAAAAGGAATTTACTTTAAAACCGATAAAAACTTTTATACTTATGACATTTCAAATAATGATTTCTTTAATCTTCATTATAGCTCTTCGGATTATATTTATAGAGTTGATGCTGAAAAAGTAAAGTGTTTGAATTGTCCTATTTCAGAAAACGAACATCAAGACGTTGAGTCGAATGAATTAGAAAATGATTCTACAGCAACTATTATTTATGACGAAAATGGAGTCTTAGTGAAAAAGAAAGTAGAGAATGTAGAAATCGAAATTAAAAGTGTAAAAGAAAAAATACAAGAAATGATTAACAACACAAAAAAGAAATAAGATGAAAACTACACATAAAATACTACTTTGTTTAATTGGAATTGTTTTCTTTTCCTGTAACGAAAATTTTAATACCGGCACACAAGGTAGTGGAAACATAACTAAAGAGAAAAGAGCAATTGCAACATCATTTGATAAAATTGCTTCTAGCTCGGGCATTACCGTAATTGTAGAACAAGGATCACCTACTACCATTGAAGTTGAAACCGATGATAACATTCAACAATATGTTATTACAAAAGTTGAAAATGGTACACTGATTGTAAAAGTGGAAGGAAATATTCAAACCGAATCACCTATCAATGTGAGTATTAAAATGCCTATAATTACAGGTTTAGAATCTTCCAGTGGATCAACTATTAGTTCTAAAAACACATTAAGAGGCACCGAAATTTCATTAACCACAAGTAGTGGAAGCGAAATAGAAGCCGTGTTAGAATATGAAAAAGTGTCTTGTGACTCCTCTAGCGGAAGTAATATCACTGTTTCTGGAAAAGCATTGAACTTACAAACATCAACTTCAAGTGGCAGCGAAATTAACGCCGAAGAATTAGCTTCAAATGAAATTATTGCAGATGCTTCAAGTGGCAGTTTTACCAACGTAAAGCCCATTGTAAAATTAAATGGAACGGCTTCAAGCGGAAGTTCTATTACATATTATCAAACGCCAAAAACATTAATTAAAACTGAAAGTTCTGGAGGAAGTGTTACAAATGACTAACTATTTTTAGTGTACTTATATGTTTAACAAATAATTAGCACAAAATTAACAACATCAAATCATTAATACATTAATTTTACATCATTAATACAAATTAACAAATTAATACCAACCCTATGATAAAATTATTTATTCAGATTATAGAATTTGTATTTACTTTTATTGCAAACTTGATAGAATCAATCTTATAAATACATTTTAAAAACATCAGTTTCTACTGATGTTTTTTTTATCTTTGTAAGAAATTAAATTAAAATGCATAAAAAAATCTCAATACTACTTGTTGCTCTATTAGTAACATCATTTTCTTTTGGTCAGAAAAAAGAAAAAATTAAAGGCTCAAAAATTGTCACTGTTGCCGTAAAAGAATTAAATAGCTTTGAAAATATTGAAGTGAGCGACAATTTTGAAGTTCTTTTAGTGAAAGGAACAAAACCTTCAATTGAAATTGAAGCAGATGATAACCTTCACGAAATAATTAATTTTGAAGTTACAGGAAACACTCTAAAAATAAATACAGTAAAAGAACCCTTTAGTTATAAAAAATTTGCTGTTAGAATTAATTATTCTAATGATTTACAACTTATTACCGCTCGTAACGAAGTAGCAATTAAGGCCTTAGCCGATATTGAATTGGATAAAATTACCATTAAAAACTACAACGATTCCAAATCTTTTTTGAATGTAAAATCAAATTATTTTGCACTTATTTTAGATGACAAAGCAGAAGCAGAAATAAATGTAAAAGCAGAAAGCACAAGCCTTGAATTAAGCAAAAATTCTGAATTAAAAGCTTTAATAGCTTCACCCGAACTCAAATTAGACATGTATCAAAAAAGTACAGCTACTATAGAAGGTACAGCTACAATTGCTAAAATGCGTTTAGACAATAATAGTCATTTAAATGCACCCTATTTAGTCATTGGAACGCTTGAAGTAGATACGGATAGCTATGCAAAATGTGAAATTAATGTAAGCAGTGCGATAACAATTGCAGCAGGAGGTAAATCTCAAATTGAATTATGGGGCGAACAAAAAATAACCATTAAAAAATTTACTAACAGTTCCACTCTTTACAAGAAAGATAAATAAAAAAATCCGACTAATTAGTCGGATTTTTTTTTGCATTACTTTGAAATAATTATTCTTTTGAAGCAATATAGCGTTCCGCATCTAAAGCTGCCATACAGCCAGTCCCTGCTGCTGTTATAGCTTGACGATATACATGATCTGCAGCATCTCCAGCCACAAACACACCCGGAACATTCGTTTTTGAACTACCTGGAACATTTACGATATAACCTGTTTCATCTAGTGTAATATAATTGGCAAAAATATCGGTATTTGGTTTATGTCCAATGGCTACAAAAAATCCGGTTGCAGCAATTTCGGTTAATTCGCCAGTAGTTCTGTTTTTAGCACGAACACCAGTTACAACTTGACCATCTCCTAGAACCTCATCGGTTTCAGTATTCATTAAAATTACAATATTTTCTGTTTTTTGAACACGCTCAGCCATAATTTTAGAAGCTCTAAATTTATCACTACGTACTAACATTGTTACCTTTTTACATAATTTAGAAAGATAATGAGCTTCTTCACAAGCACTATCACCGGCACCAACAATTACTACTTCTTGATTTCTGTAGAAAAATCCATCACAAACTGCACAAGCCGAAACACCACCGCCTAATTTTAAATACAGTTGCTCAGATTCTAAACCTAAATATTTTGCAGAAGCACCTGTAGAAATAATAATAGTTTCAGCATGAATTTCTTTTGTATCATTGATCCAAACTTTATGAATTGCTCCCGAAAAATCAACTTTAGTAGCCCAACCATCACGAACATCAGTCCCAAAACGTTGTGCTTGTGCTTGCAATTGAACCATCATTTCTGGTCCGGTTACACCTTCTGGATAACCTGGAAAATTTTCTACTTCATTGGTAGTTGTTAACTGACCACCAGGCTGTGTCCCTTGATATAAAACAGGATTCATATTGGCTCTAGCTGCATAAATTGCTGCAGTATATCCGGCAGGACCAGAACCTATTATTAAACATTTTACTTTTTCAATTGTATCTGACATAACTTTATTCTTTTACGAGTAGCAAATGTAAGTTTTATAATTAATTTTTTTCTTAAAATTAAATTAGTTTTTATTATTACCTAATAGTTTTTGAAAATAAAAAAACCCTCTTGATAACAAGAAGGTTTTTGTCGGGGTGGCAGGATTCGAACCTGCGGCCTCCTGCTCCCAAAGCAGGCGCGATAACCGGGCTACGCTACACCCC
>CAISYO010000180.1 GCA_903889745.1 uncultured Bacteroidota bacterium
AAATTTTACGCGACATGATTCAAATGTATTCAGGACGTCCATTTAAAGAGTTAAGCGAATCCGAAATAAGAAGCTATTCGACTTATTTAGAGCAGTCGTTTACGTTTATTGATAATAGTAAACTATACAAGCCAATTGAGTTATTAGAAATATTTAGAAATTCAGATGCAGACGCTTGTTTAATTGATCCATTTACGGGACTTGACCGCGAAATGAATTACGAAGGTAATTACAAGTTTTTAAATATGGCACGGCAATTTGTAAACGAAACGGGAAAAACGATTTTTATTAATACGCACCCAAATACAGAAAGTGGTAGAAGTGGCAATTTGTATCCCGAAAATCACGAATGGAAGGGACATTTAAAAAGTCCGTTAAAAGATGGAATTGAAGGAGGAAAAGCATTTTTGAATAGGTGCGACGATATGTTTGTAATTCATCGTTTAATAAAACATCCGACAATGAAATATTTTACAATGATAAATGTGGAAAAAATAAAAGATATGGATACAGGAGGAAAACATACTGAATTAGATTTTCCTGTTTTATGCAACTATAATTTTGGTGTAGGATTTACGGTAAATTCAATAGATCCTTTGCAAAAGTTAAGACCAAAACAAGCAAATATTTTTAAGGTGAAAAAAAACATAGATATTTGGGACGAAATAAGCAATAATAATAATAATCAATAAAAACACGAAAAAATGGAATTACAAATTTTAAAAGCGCGAACAATTTTACATAAAACTTTGCTAAAATTAAAAGCAAGTCGCGAAGACATCGAAAAAAATCACTTTTCACGCAAGGATATTATTAATTCAATGTGCGAAACTGAAAACGAATTAAGCGAAGTATTAACAACGTTTTTGATATTAGAAAAACAAGCAAGAGAATTTTCACAAAGTGCGTATCGTTTGGAACGGTTAAGTATGGATTTAAAATTTAGAATAAAGGATCTTGAAAACGAAATTGAAGCAAATAATTTTTGAAATGAAAAAATGTAAAAATTGCAAGATAGGTTTTGAGCCTGTAAAATTTAATCAAAAATATTGCTTAGATGAGCCATGTATAAAAGTATGGATTGAGTCCACAAAATTAAAAGAGTGGAAAAAACGAAAAACCGAAATAAAGGAAAAATTGCAAACCGTTCAGGAGTTAACAAAATTAGCTCAAATTTATTTTAATTCCTTTATACGAAATAGAGACCGCAACAAAGGTTGTATTTCCTGCGGTTCTCAGTTGGGGCAAAAGTTTGACGCCGGCCATTATTTTTCAAGCGGGGGACACAAAGCAGTAACATTTAATGAAGACAATGTTCACGGTCAATGTGTTTATTGCAATCAGCATTTGCACGGCAATTTGTTAAATTATCAAATTGGTATTCAAAAACGTATAGGAGCCGAACGTTTAATTAATTTGCAAAGCAAGGCGCATTTAGAAGTTAAATTTTCAAGGGAAATATTAAAAGAAATCATTAGTATTTATAAGGATAAATTAAAAAGATCCGAATCCGGAACAAATAAAAATTAAAAAAAACGAAAATAATTTATTTTTATAGTTGCTATATT
>CAISYO010000181.1 GCA_903889745.1 uncultured Bacteroidota bacterium
CGGTTTTACATCCCTTATTAGATATTGAAGATTTGCGTAACGACGAACGCATTGATTATATTCCAGGAAAACAAAGCGTTTCCGTAATTAAAGATTTAATAGATGAAGGCGAATACGAAGTGGGATTTATGCTCTACCCTACCAATATGGCAGAAATTAAAACCATTGCCGACAATAATTTAATTATGCCTCCAAAATCAACTTATATTGAACCTAAATTTAGAAGTGGTTTGGTGGTGTACGAATTATAAATAAAGGATACTAAAATGTCAATAACTAAAAAACTTACCGAAATAAAATCTCAACTTCCAGCTCACGTTACATTGGTTGCGGTTTCAAAAACCAAACCTGTAGCCGATTTAATGGAAGCCTATACTGCTGGTCAGCGTATTTTTGGAGAAAACAAAATCCAAGAAATGACTGATAAATGGGGGCAAATGCCAAAAGATATTCAGTGGCATATGATTGGCCACGTACAAAGCAATAAAGTCAAATTTATGGCAGAATACGTAAGTTTGATTCACGGGGTAGATAGTTTAAAATTGTTGCAAGAAATTAATAAACAAGCCAAAAAATACAATAGAATAATTGATTGTTTATTACAAATTCATATCGCGGAAGAAGAAACTAAATTTGGTTTAGATGAAGAAGAACTGAATTATATTTTAACTTCTGATGATTTTAAAAGTTTAGAAAACATAAAGATTGTTGGTTTAATGGGAATGGCAACCTTCACTGAAAATCAAAACCAAATTGAAAAAGAATTCAATCATTTGAAAACAATTTTTGATAAACTCAAAACTCAAAACTCTGAACTCAAAACGCTCTCAATGGGAATGTCTGGCGATTATCAACTAGCCATTTCGTGCGGCAGTACGATGGTTCGAATAGGAAGTAGTATCTTTGGCACTAGAAATTATCAATAAGGCAATTTATAAATGTGCCAATTAACTGAAAACTGAGACTGAACACTATTTTGTACGCAATACTCGACATAGAAACTACTGGTGGGCAATACAACGAAGAAGGTATTACCGAAATTGCTATTTATAAATTTGATGGGCATGAGGTTGTGGATCAATTTATTAGTTTAGTAAATCCGGAAAAACCGATTCAGCCTTTTGTGGTAAAATTGACAGGTATTAACAATGCCATGCTTCGAAGTGCTCCAAAATTTTACGAAGTGGCGAAACGCATTATTGAAATCACTGAAGGAACCATTGTTGTAGCTCATAACGCCAGTTTCGATTACCGAATTTTACAAACCGAATTCAGACGTTTGGGTTATGATTTCAAAAAACAAACGCTTTGTACGGTAGAACTTTCCAAAAAACTAATTCCTGATCAGCCATCTTATAGTTTAGGAAAATTAGTTCGTGCTTTGGGAATTCCTATGGCAGACAGACACAGAGCTAGTGGAGATGCTATGGCAACTGTAAAGCTGTTTAAAATGCTTTTGGCAAAAGATGTAGAAAAAGAGATTTTAAAAAGTTTTGTCAAAACCGAAATTAAATCGGGAATGTCTCCAAAATTGTTAGACATTGTTGAAAATTTACCTTCAAAAACAGGAATTTATTACATTCATAATGAAAAAGGTGATTTAATTTACATAGGCAAAAGTAAAAACATAAAGAAGCGGGTTAACCAACATTTCACGGGAACAAATAGCAAAAGTAAAAAAATACAACGCGATGTTTTTGCCGTGACTTTTGAAGAAACAGGTAGCGAACTCATCGCGCTATTAAAAGAAAGCGAAGAAATTAAAATCAATAAACCTATTTATATTAGAGCGCAACGAAAAAGCATTTTTCAATATGCGTTGTACCAACATAAAAACGAGGAAGGCTATATCGCTTTAACCATTGAAAAAGCCGATGGTAGAAAAAAAGAAATCACCTCTTTTACCACCTTACAAGAAGGTAAAAATGCATTATTCAAAATAACAGAAAAATATAACCTTTGTCAAAAAGTAAACGGTTTATATGACACCAAAAACGGCTGTTTTCAATACAAAATTAAAGAATGTAATGGCGCCTGTTTAGGTAAAGAAAATGTTGAAACTTACAATGAACGTGTGTTTGATTTTATTGAAGAAAGTTCTTTTGAAAACAATAATATGATTGTTGTTGATAGAGGTCGAAGTTTTGAAGAACGAAGTGCTGTATTGATTGAAAGTGGCGTTTACAAAGGCTATTGTTTTTTTGATTTAAATTACCAAATAACGAATGTTGAGATTTTAAAAAACATCATTATTCCGATGCAACATAATCGTGATGTAAAAACAATCATTCAAAGTTATTTGCGAAAAAATAAAGTGTCTAAAATTATTACTTTTTAGCATTGAACTACCTCATCACCATAATAGGCCCAACCGCTATAGGAAAAACTTCCTTAAGTATTGCTTTGGCGCAACATTTTGGTTGTGATATTATTTCGTGTGATAGTCGCCAGTTTTTTAAGGAAATGAAAATTGGAACCGCTGTACCAAGTGAGGAAGAATTAGCTGCTGCACCACATCATTTTATACAAATTAAATCCATTTTTGAATCGTATTCGGTGGGTGATTTTGAACAAGAAGTTTTGGCTAAATTGGACGAATTGTTTCAAAAAAACAACATTCAAATTATGGTTGGTGGTTCGGGTTTGTATGTAGATGCTGTATTGAAAGGATTTGATGAATTTCCTGAAATTGATCCTTCGGTCAGAGCGGAAATAAACAGCAAATATGATGCATTTGGAATAGACTATTTGCAGGAACAATTAAACGCATTAGATTCAGATTATTTTCAAAAATTGCAAACTGAAAATCCGCAAACCTTGCAAAATCCGCAACGGATGAAACGTTTTGTAGAAGTTTGTATCGGAAGTGGAAAACCATATTCGAGTTTTATTGGCAAACGAAAAAATACGAGAAACTTCACACCTATTATCATTGGATTAGAAGCGGAAAGAGAAATCATGTACGACAGAATTAATCAACGTGTAGATTTGATGCTCAACGAAGGACTTTTAGCCGAAGCAAAAGCTTTGTATCCAAACAAACAATTGAATGCATTACAAACCGTGGGATACAGAGAATTGTTTGATTATTTTGATACTAGTATTGAAGATGCTAAATTACTCGAAAATGCCATTGAACAAATTAAAATGAACACTCGAAGATTTGCCAAACGTCAAATGACTTGGTTTAAACGAACTGAAAATGTGAGTTGGTTTGATTTTTTAACCGATAGAGATGAAATTTTATACATCATCAAATCGAAAATAAATAAGTAAAAAAAAGCCCTGATTTCTCAGAGCTTTATTCGTTATTTTTTGATTACCAATCTAAAACCTTCGCCGTGAATGTTCAAGATTTCAACACCTTCATCTAATTTTAAGAATTTTCTCAATTTAGCAATATAAACATCCATACTTCTAGAAGTGAAGTAGTTGTCATCTCTCCAAATTTTTGTTAAAGCTAATTCTCTAGGCATTAAGTCATTTTCATGTAAGGCCAACATTTTTAATAATTCGCATTCTTTAGGCGATAATTTAATAGGTTCTTGACCCGGAAATGTTAAGAAACGTAATTTTGAATTCAAATGGAATTTTCCAATTTCAAACTCAAATTTAGTCGTGTCTGGTTTTACTTCAGAAGCTTTTCTTTGAATGATTGCTCTAATTTTCATCAATAATACTTCAGAATCAAATGGCTTATTCAAATAATCATCAGCTCCTACTTTATATCCTTTTAATACATCTTCCTTAAGTGTTTTAGCCGTCAAGAAAATAATTGGCACCTCCTGATTTTTCTCACGTATTTCTCTAGCTAAAGTATACCCATCCTTATAAGGCATCATCACGTCTAAAATACATAAATCATAGGTGTCTTTTTTAAACTTTTCAAATCCTTCCATTCCGTTTTTAGCTAACGTAACTTCAAAATCATTGATCATTAAATAATCTTTTAAAACTGCTCCAAAGTTTGGATCGTCTTCTACTAGTAATATTTTTTTTCCTTCCATAGTAATTGAATATTTCTTTTTAATTTATTAATGGCATTTTGATAATAAAGGTACTACCCTTCCCTTTTTCACTTTCAACATATATTTGACCGTTATGATCTTCAACAATTTGCTTCACATAAGATAACCCTAAACCATGACCTTTTACATTATGTAAATCTCCAGTATGTTCTCTATAAAATTTTTCAAAAACACGTTTTTGAGCTACTTTACTCATTCCTGCTCCTTGGTCTTGAATCTTTATTAAAATGAAATCTTTAATGTTTTCGGTAAAGACATCTATTATTGGCGCTTCTGGCGAATACTTAATAGCATTATCTAACACATTGACCAATACATTTGTAAAATGGACATCATTTAATAAAATTGTATTTCGGGCTGCATTAAAATGATGATTTATAATACCCGATCTATCTTCAACGATTAAACCAACGTGCTCAATTGCATCTTCAATAATTTCAGTTACATCTCTTGGCTCTTTTGAAATGTCCAACTCATTTTTTTCTAACTTAGAAATACGCAATACATTTTCAACTTGCGCATGCATTCGTTTATTCTCCTCTTTAATCATTTGCAAATAGCGCTGTACTTTCTCTTTATCATCAATTATTTTAGGGTTTTTAATAGCGTCTAAAGCCAAGTTAATGGTTGCAATAGGCGTTTTAAACTCATGCGTCATATTGTTGATGAAATCGGTCTTAATTTCAGAAATTTGCTTTTGCTTAATTAACTGATTTAAAGCGCTTGAATAGGTCAACACAATTACCAAGGTAAACAATAAAGACAAACTAGTGATTCCAATTAAAGATGAAAAAACGAACTTACTTTTCTGCGGAAAACGTACTAATAATTGATATTTGGACATTCCTTCGTTATCCTGAAAAACTGGGATACCATAGGTTGTGTTTTTTTCGTACTTAAAATTTTCAGACCGAATCTTAGTTGCTAATCCATTGCTGTAAATTCCGAATTCAAAAGGTGTTTTAACACCATATTTTTTTAATTCTGAACGAAGTAGTTCGTCTAATTCTTCATTTGAAATACGTTGCTGCAATGGTTTTTGTGCTACAATATCTTTAAAAACGACTTCAAAATTTGCTTTATCTAAACTAGATAAATTACCTGATTTTGAAATAGTTGTATTGGGTTGGTTGTTCAACTGAAACGTTGCGTCGTTAATTGAATTTCCATTATAAATTTCTGTTTTTCGTTTAGAAACTACGTTCCCAATAGTTATAGAATCGGCTTTGTTATCAAAGAACGAACCTGTAATACCATAATTTTCAGCTACAAGTGTATTGGTATAAATAATTGTTTCATTCGTTTTAGTATCCCTTTCATAAAAGTATACTTCTTTTAATTGGCTCGTTTCTGGATCTTTACCAATACTATCTTTAATTTGATTATATGCTGTAAAAAACGAAACCAATTCTTTATCTTTTAAATTGTTAGAAACATTTCCTAAAACTTGTTGTACATGGTATTTAAATTCTTCTTCATTTTTATCCAATGAAGTTGAAATCCAATACAATTGAACTAAAATGATTCCTATTAATGATAAACTCATTAAAAAAACTAACAACCTAAATCTTGCCTTATTCATCGAAACAAATTTAACATTTTAACATTTATTCCAAAAATACATTAACCAAAGATTAACATAAAAACCTTTTTTTAAAGTTTTGATAAAATTTTAAGAATTTCGTCTACTTGAATAAACGTTTTATTTAAGTCGATATTGTGGATTATGAAATCACTTTTTGTGATTTTTTCAGATTCTGGAAGTTGATTGTTCATGCGACTTACAATTGTTTCCTTTGAAACATTGTCGCGTTTCATTGCGCGCTCAATTCTGATTTCTTCAGGTGCAGTAACTACTATAACTTTATCGCAAGCTGTATTTCCTCCTGTTTCAAAAAGTATAGCAACTTCCTTAATGACATAAGGAGTATTTGAATGGATTTTCAACCATTCTATAAAATGATTTTTAACTAATGGATGAACAATATTATTTAATTGAGTAAGTTGAGTTGGTGAATTAAAAACCAAATCTGCAATTTTCTTCCGATCTAGTTTTCCAAATTCATCTAAAACATTTTCAGAAAAAATACTTTGAACAGAAGTAATAACCTCGGGTAATTGCATTAGTTTTTTGGCCTCTTCATCAGCAATATAAACAGGAATACCTTTTGAAGCAATGTAATTTGCTATTGTGGATTTTCCACTTCCAATTCCTCCTGTTAAACCAATGATTTTTGTCATTATCTATTTTTTAAAGAATAATTCAGGAAAAGCTTCTTGAGGTTTTTGATTTAAAATGAATAGCTTAAAATAGGACAAAATAAAACCCTTTCCATATCCATAAAATTGAATAATTGCAGCATAAACAGAATAAAAAGCAATTGTAAGACTTTTATTTTGAATAAATGACCACACCAGTAAAAGTGAAAAATAACAGCCATACAAAGCCAAAAAATAAGGCCAATTAAAAAGCACTAATAATGCAGATGTAACAAAACCGATCAAAAACAAACTTGGAAACCAAAATGTAATTTTTGCATATTCTGGATACCATTTGTTTAAAATAGGTCGGGCTTTACCAAATTTATTAACTTGAATTTGAAACTTATCCCAACTTATTCTTCTTTTATGATAGACAAATGCTTCTTTAATTAATTTAGTTTTAAAACCTAAATTCCATAAACGAATAGACAAATCTGGATCTTCTCCTGGATGAATATTTCCAAAGCCTTTTGACGCTTCAAAAGCGACTTTTGACAACCCCATATTAAAACTTCTAGGTTGAAATTTATCCATTTTCTCGCTTCCTCCTCTTATTCCTCCTGTGGTTAAAAAAGAAGTCATCGTAAAGTTAATTGCTTTTTGAATAGTTGAAAAAGAAGCTAAGGCAGCATCGGGTCCTCCAAAACAATCAACATAATCATTTTTAAGACTTGCATTAACCTTTATTAAATAATCTTCGGGAATAATACAATCCGAATCAAGAATGATGAAATAATCTCCTTTAGCATGAGTCATCCCATAATTTCTAGAATCTCCAGGTCCTGAATTTGGCTTGAAAAAATAAGCTATAGATAATTTTGATTGGTATTTTTCAATAATGTGTTCGCATGAAATAGTTGAACCATCTTCAACAACTACTACTTCAAAAACAGCATCACCATCTAATTTTGACAAACTCTCTAATAATTCATCAATTTCATCTGGCCTATTATAAACAGGAATAATAAAAGAAAAATACATGTTTTACATTTTGTACAAAGATATATAAAATAAAAAAGTCCCACCTAAGTGGGACTTCTAAATTATACTTAAACAATTTAATTATTGCTTAACAACTTTAATTACTTTGATTGCACCACCAACAGTAACATTAACTATATAAGTTCCTGTACTTAACTGTGACATATCTATTTGTGTTGAAGTTGTATTTACTTCTTGCGAAATAACTTCTTGTCCTAATAAATTAAGGACTCTCACCGCAGAAATTTCAGAAGAATAAGACACATTGAAAATATCTTTTACTGGGTTTGGATAAGCAACAAAACTATTGTTGTCAAAAGAACCAGAAGATAACGAAGCATCATAAGCAGAAACTTTAAATGTTCCAAAGGAATTATTGCCATATTCCCAAACTCTAAAATACAGTACTTCTCCTGGTGTTCTACCTGTTACAGAGATTAATGGTTGATCGTTTGGAGTAGCACTTGAAGAATCATCACAATCTACTAACACTAATGCGCCACATGTTCCGCTGTAAACAGCACCAGCTCCATCTGTAATACCTCCTGTATTTGTATTCACTTCAAATGTTAAACTTCCAGAAGCAGGAACTACAGCAGAATACCAAACATCGCCACCTGAATATAATGCACATCCAGGAGCAGGAGCTCCAGTAGAAGCTGAAGAAAACTCATTTGTCCCAACAACGTCATTATCACCAAATACACCACCTGGAGTTAAGACAGTAGCATTTGAACAATCATCATTAACTGGAGGACAACCACCATAATTAAAAATTCCAAGAGGTAAATTACAAGAAGCATCTGTGCCGTGTAATAATGTTAATGTTACAGGAGCTCCAAAGTTAAATGGACCTGCATTAACAACCCCTGTTGCAGTAACTGGCCAAGTTGTTGTTCCGTTAGAAATAGATGGTGATCCATTACCTAATGCAGATACGTTAACTGCAACAGAAAACTGAGAGGCACTACAATCATAAACAACAGATGTAGTAGCTGCAGGTGGCGTACATGTTGGAGCAACCACATTAATGGTGAAATCAGCTGTTTCTCCATAAGTACCTGAATAACAAGGATTAGAAGGAGTTTGCAAATTATCTGTAGCAACTATTCTCATTCTATGTTGACCTAATGGAGCAGTACCTGGCATAACAAATGAAGCATTCAATAAAGTAGGTGCAGCTGTTGTAGCTGAAACACCTGTGTAAACAATTTCAGAAGACTCAAAAGTAAAATTATCATTTGCATCAATCCAAATAACAGTGTTATAATCATAACTACCAGACCAAGACGCAACATCAAATGTTATTTGAACGTTATTATTAATACCTTGAGACATATCAACTACAGTAGCTGTATGGTCATTATAAACTGGTGCTGTAGAAACTGTGTTTGCAAAGTCTGTTGCTACTAATTGTACATTTGTAATACCTGTTCCATCAACAGATGTTGGAGCAGATACACAATAACATCCATTTGCATTTGTAGTAAAAGATTGTTCAGTACAACCAGTGGCAGAACCATTAGCATTAAATGGTATTATAGTGTAATAATACGTTGTATTTATTGTACCAGTAAAGCTGTAAGTCAATGTTGATGATGGTAGAGAAACCGAATCAGCAATATCATTAGCACCTGAACTAGTACCTATTGTAACATAGTAACCATCAGCTAATGGAGTTGCATCCCAAGTTATTGAATTAGCAAAATTTCCACAATTAGCATCAGGAGTCCCGAGAATATTTGTTGCACATGAGGGTGGAGTCAAAGGAATATCTTCAACAATTACATTGTCGATATATAATCTCCAACCATCTAAACCACCATTAGGTACATGCCAAGCAATATTAACATCTCCTGAATATGCTGATAAATCAACAATTTGTTCTACATAAGTAATATTTGAATAACTCGTATTAGCAATTAAAGTATTTGTAAAACTAGCTGTAGCAGTTCCAGTAGTTGATAATAACAATTCAAAATCATTTGGTTCTCCAGCACTTTGAACTCTATAGTGGAATTTTAATCTTTGATTTCCAGTTAAAGTAATCGTTGGTGAAATTAACCAATCATCATTAGCTCCTGCATTATAATCAGTATACATAACTGCTACTTGATCACCTTCAAATGGATTTGTAGTATAATTAGTATTCCACTCATCACCGTCTGCATTTACATTTAATTTAGTCCAACAAGATTCTGTTGTAGAAGTTGAGTTGAATCCTTCAGAAAAAGGAACTGAAAAAGCTTCACATAACGTAGTGAAAGTAATAGGACCAGTCCAAGTACTGAAACTACCACCACAATCAGCTCTTACATATACTTCATAAAGTGTATTTGGAGTTAAAGGGTTTCCATCAATATCAAATCCTTCATCAACAACAGTAACATCTCCAATTGGAGCACCATTTGTTGTAGGCTCACCTGTACCTGGAGCTTGAATTGCATATTCATAATCAAATTGTAAACCTCCTGAACCGTCAGTCCAAGATAAGTCAACTGAATTTGATGTAATATTTGAAGCAATAATAGTATTTGGCGGTAAACATGCAGGTTGAGCACCTACTGTTAAAGTATAATCTTCAAATTCAGCTCGATCAGCTGCAGCACAAGGATCACTTGGATTGGAAGCATTCCAATCTGTTGTTATACGCATTCTATAATCTCCTAACGCAGTACCTACAGGCACAGTGATAGTGCCACTAAAAGGTCCGCTACCATAACTTGTAGTGTTATAAACTTTTTCACTAGCTTCAAAAACTAAATTGTTATTCCAATCAATCCAAATTGCAAAACCTACCGTAGGACCTTGAATAGTAGCATTAAAATCAAATGAACCGTTTTCGTAGCTTTCAACAACTTGAGAAGTTGCATTTAAATAACCTCCAGCAGTAAAACCAGATGTTAAATTAGAAATGTTTTGAGAACCACCAGAAGTTGTAAAATTATCTACATATGAAGTACTTTCAGTACTTGATGGCGTACAATATCCAGTATAAAATGTTACTGGTCCTACCCAAGCACTAAAAGATCCACTACCACAATCTGAACGTAACCAAACATAATATGTAGTATTAGGTGTTAATCCTGATAAATTATCAGTTAAAGCATTTATAGCTGTGCCAGCAACTGAAGGAGCGGTATTAACATTTGAATAATAATACTCATATCCAGTTGATGGAGCAGGATTAACTGCGTTCCAAGAAATTGTTGCACCAGTTGTTGCAATATTTGAAACAACTAAACCAGTTGGTTCTATACAACTAGGAACCGCTTCTAAAACAAAATCATCTACACCTAAATCATAAGAACTAAATCCAGCAGAAGTTACACCTTGGAAGATAATATAAACATTACTACTTGTATTAAATGTAGATGGAATATTAATTACATATTCATACCATCCAGTAGAAGAAACAGTTGGAGAAACCGATGTTAATGAATATAAATTCAATAATTGAGTTGCTCCAGTTAATAATCTAGATGTATTTACATAAACTGTATACTCATCATTAACATCTGCAGATCCATGACGATGAAGCCAAACTCTAACTCTACCATCTGTTCCTAATGCAGTAAAATCAAATGCAGGTGAAAACAATAAAGCCTCTGATGATTGGTAATTTTTTTCCATAAAACCAGTTCCACCATGTGCTGTAGAAATATCACCTGAATCACCATCAGCATCCCTAACCCAATTAGAAGTACCTGAAACCTGTAAGTTAGTCCAACAAGGATTATTTGCCTCAAAATCTTCAGTATGAGGAAAAATTGTTATTGCCTCACAAGCTGTTGTAAAAGTAATAGGACCAAACCATGAACTAAATATACCACCACAATCAGAACGTAACCAAACATAATATGTAGTATTAGGTGTTAATCCTGATAAATTATTAGTTAAAGCATTTATAGCTGTGCCAGCAACTGATGGAGCGGTATTAACATTTGAATAATAATACTCATATCCAGTTGATGGAGCAGGATTAACAGCGTTCCAAGAAATTGTTGCACCAGTTGATGCAATATTTGAAACAACTAAACCAGTTGGTTCTATACAAGATGGCGTTTGTCTTAATTCAAAATTATCAACCATAAATTCAATATCTGAACTACCGTCGGTAGTACCTTCAACACCTCTAAAAGCAAAACGTACTGTTTGTCCTGCATACGCATCTAAATCAATAATATTTGAAGTTCCTGTGTTAGAAGGAACATTTGTATTATTATATGTATACAACACTGTCCAGTTACTAGTTGCAGTTGAAACTAAAACTTCCACAAAATCATCAGCCTCCCATGGAGAAGTTGGTGCAATTGGAGATGTACCCCATTGATTTGCAGCAGCATCAAATTTTAATTCATAATTAGCTGGAATAGTATATAATGGAGATAAAATCCAATCATTATCTCCAGTAGCATCTAAATTAATTCTCGTAGCTCCAGCAGTACCAACATTTCCAAAACCTTCAGCAGCCCATGAGCTAGTTCCAAAAGTAGCAGGACCAGCAACTAAATTACCATTATCTGCTTCTTGCCAACATCCAGGAACATAAGTTGTAAAATCTTCAGTAGCTGGTACTGTATAAGCTCCACAAGTTGTAAAATTACCAATATTTGAACCAGTAGTAACGTTATAATAGTAATCGTATGGGCCTGAACCACAACGTAAATACTCATAAGATTTTACATAATATTGAGTTCCGATAGCTAATCCAGTAACTGTTACTGTAGAACCCGTACCATCAAGTATAATTTGTTGTCCTGAACCTGAATAAACTGAATTAGCTACTAAAGCAGCAGTATTACCATTTACAGGATCTGTAAAAGTAGCAGAATCACTAATATATACAACTCGTCTAGGACCATTACCATTAGTCCAGTTAATTACTGCACTATTATAACTTACTGAAGCAACTGGAATAGTAACAAGAGAAGTTTGAGTAGTAGGCGCTAATGGTGTAGCAACTAAAACAGAAGCCGTTTGAGCCGACGTAGTTGAATTACTACAAGTAACATTTAATCTATAATATATAGGTGTACCTGAAAAAACTGGAGGTGTAAACGTTGCAGTAGTTGCACCCGTAACAGCAGTCCATGCATCAGTTGCACCATCATCATCTGATTCTTCCCATTGAAAAGTTAACCCTGTTACACCAGAAGAAAAACCAGTTGCAACTAAATTAGCCGGAGTAGCTCCAGAACAAATATTTTGCTGCGCAGGAGTAACTGTACCTGCAACTGGTGCTCCTGAACATGGTACTGGTGGTGTCCAAGTAAAAGTCAAACCAGTAGATGGAAAAGCAGCAGGAGAAGTACTAGTAAATCTAACATTATGTGCATTTGAAGTTGCAACTGCTGTATCATTCCAAGAAGGGGTAGCATCTGGGACAGAAGTTGTAAGTCTTCTTGCGTTGTAATCAGTATTAGCAGATCCTCTTAAACCAACTTGTGGTGTATAAGAAGTAGAAGTACTAGTGGATGAAAAATCATTGTAAACAATATCTATTTTTCCATTTATAGTATTCAATCGAATTTGAAAATCAAAAATTTCAACAGATGTTGAAGATGCGTAGCGAGCGAAGTCATTCCATTGAAAAATAATTTCATCTCCTATTTGTTCCCATCTTACTTCAGGAATCGTACCTGCAGCATTTGCATCCATTAAATCACAACCAAAGGCTGAAATTATACCCGTAGCAGCCATTGTACTTGAGATTGGAGCTGTAGAAGCTGTGGTAGCAGTACCTAAAACTAAATACCCATCAGTTCTAACGCTAACAGAGTTTATGTTAGATCCATTAAAGGGAAATGTTACGGGTAAAGTAACTGCAGCATTATTTGTATCTAGTGCTGACCCACTTAACACAACAGTTCCTCCTGTAATTGAGGTATAAGTTCCACTACTTTGACTAAAAGCATAAGAACTTACCTGAGCATTTATTTGCCAACACGTAAAGAGCGCAAATAAAATTAAAGTAATTTTTTTCATTTATTAATAATTTTTAGTTAATCAAAACAAATATAAAGAATTAGAAACAAATTTTCATATTTATTTATAAACATTTTTTTAACAATTGATTAATATCGATTTAATACAAAAAA
>CAISYO010000182.1 GCA_903889745.1 uncultured Bacteroidota bacterium
CAGAATTAGGACTGTTTTTTTTAACGCAGAGGCGCAGAGGTCGCAGAGGTAAAATGTATTAAAAACAATCATTTAGCATAAATAAGATCTCCGAAGAGTATAGCAAACCGTATCTTTCTGCTCAATTAATTGTAGGAAAATCAATCAATTTTCTTTTTAAGAATTATGGGAAAGAATATAAATTCCTATTAAATTACTTTTGCATTTAAGTCAATTTAACAGCGAACTATTTTTTTAATAGCATATTAATATTGATTTAATTTAGCCTCAATATTTTCTCTATACTTTTGGCCGAGATAATTGTAAAGTGCTATGAAGTTTATTTTTAATACATTATTTTTATTTACGTTAAATTTCACTTTTTCACAAGAAGGGTTAGAGGGTATTATTGTCGAACAATATTATATTTCTACTAAAGAAGACAACAAAACGCCCGAGTTGAGCGGTGAAATTGAAGAAGGCTCAATAACGTATCGTATATACGTAGATTTAAAGCCGGGCTATACTTTTCAGATGGCATATGGCTCGCCAAATCACGAATTGTTTTTCAAATCTGAAAATTTATTTTACAATCATGTTGAACATGGTTCAAACTATCCCAATAGGATTCCATTAAGAACATACATAAAAAACATCTCTAGATTAGATTCTTGGTTGTCCGTTGGAGCTGCTGGTGAAAATCAAATTGGAGTTCTAAAGACGGAAGACGACACAATCCAAGTTTTCCCAACTTCCGATAGTTATCTTAAAAATAATAATAAGCAAATAGGCATGTCATTATTAGAAGTGGACGGAATGAAAGATCAGCTTGATTTAACATTCCCAACATTTTACAATATGGATAGTGCAATTGCAGGGCTGGGAACCACAACAAACACAAATTTAATTAGTGTCAGCAATGGCGCTTGGGCTGCAATGGGGAAAGGAACTCAAGGTTATGATACCCTCCAAAACAAAGTTTTAATTGCTCAATTAACAACAAAAGGAAAACTGACTTTCAGTTTAAATTTATTAATTGGAAGGCCAGATGGCTCTTCCGAAAAATATGTGGCGAAAAACCCTGAAGAAGGTGAGTTTACTCATCCACAATTAGTAAAAACAAAATAAATTTTAATTATGTATTTAAAAAAAATAATTTTAACGCTTGTTCTTAGCATTGCAGTAAATCAAGCTTTTTCACAATTAGGTTTGGAAGGCATAGTAGTTGAAAAATATTATATTTCAGATGCAGCCGATTCAATTGATGCAGCCAATAATGGCGCCGTACATCCGCTTCACATAGGATCAACTACTTATCGCGTATATGCCAACTTATTACCAGGTTATAAGGTGATTCAAATGTTTGGAAACAGCAATCATACTTTAAACATTTCAACAACAACGGCATTTTACAATGATCCAAATTATGGATTTAAAATCTACCAAGGCACAAGTGTGAATAACACAAAAAAGAACACCACAATGATTGATTCTTATATAACAATTGGTGGCGTTGCAAATGGGTTGATGGGCGTTTTAAAGAGTGAAGACACAGATGGCTCAATTGGAAATTTACAAAATATACTAGCAAACAACGATCCGTTAATTGGACTTCCAATTACAGGGATGGGTGGTCAAGATGGTTTAATGCCAGGACTTCCAATACTTCCGAATGTTTTAGGAATAACAAATGAATTAGATATTTTTGATCAAACGGTTGGCACTACTTTCACAACAAATGGAGCTGCAATTGCTGCGTTAGGTGGTATTTTTGGAGTGACAGCTAGTAACCATGTTTTGTTGGGTCAATTTACTACAGATGGTGTTTTTAGTTTCCATTTGAATTTGCAAATTGCAACTCCAATAGCTGGAGAGAGTCAAATTTTTGTTTCGGATGCAGCAGGTGCTAATGAGTATGTAGATTCAACTTTAAATTATACTTCTGAGATTATTGATAATTCTGGATTGGAAGAAAATGCATTCAATACTAGTTCAATAACGATTTATCCAAATCCTACAAATCAGTTAGTTTCCTTTCACACAAGCAACGTAAACATGGCAACATCTAGCTTGGTGGATGTCAAGATTTTTGACTTATCTGGAAGAAATTTGTTATCTATAAATAATTTTAATCTAAAGGATGCTATTACTGTAGAAAGCTTGAATGCTGGTGTTTATAACATCGTTATTACAAACGGCATGTTTGCAAAGAATCTAACGTTTTTAAAGAATTAATAGCTTAACTAATTCTCTTTTTTAAATTACTAACCATGATACGTAATCTGCTTTTTATACTAATACTTTTTTCATCCGTTTCGGTTACTTTTTCCCAAGGAACATTGACAGGAAGGGTAAATGATAATAATGGTGAATTATTAATAGGGGTTAAATTAGTTGCTCTAGAAGATAAAACAATTATTACTAGAACGGATTTAGATGGAAAGTACACTTTAAAACTTCCAAACGATAAGGTTTATTCGATAATGGTTGTTTTTATTGGTTATGACACAATTATTTCAAAAATTGATATAAAAAACGGACAGGTAATAAATAAAGATTTTACACTATTCGAATTTAAAAATGTAAAAGAATTAGGCGAGTATAATGTTGTTGTAAAGCGAAACAAAGCCAACGACTTTTACATGGAAAAGATTAAGCTAAATTCTGCTACATCGATTGATTATATCTCAAGTGAGACAATGAAGAAAACGGGGGATGCGAACGTAACTGCCGCAATCACAAGAGTTTCAGGTGTTTCTTCCAATGGTGGATTAATAACTGTCAGAGGGATTGGTGACCGATATGTAAAAACTACATTAAATGGTTCGCGCATACCGACTTTAGATCCTTTAACAAACAACTTTAAATTGGATATCTTTCCTACCAGTTTGATTGATAATATTGTAATTACTAAAACTGCTAGTCCCGAATTACCTGGTGATTGGGCTGG
>CAISYO010000183.1 GCA_903889745.1 uncultured Bacteroidota bacterium
AAAAATAAACACCATCAGCATAACTAGAAACATTGACATTTAAATCAGATTCAGATTGAATTGATTTTCCATCAATTCTTTGTCCAAGATTATTGTATATTTCGATTTTTCCAGTTCTCTCAATTCCATCAGGAACATTAATTGTGAAAAATGAATTAGAAGGGTTTGGATATAAACTCACATCTTCTAATAAATTAAATGTATCTGTTGAAAGCGTAGCATTATTAGTGAAATAACTTACTCTAGTGATTAAAGTGTTGTCTGGGTTTCCGCTAGCAACAAAATCAGTAACATTTACAACAGTTGTACTTCCAGCAGTTACAGTGTAGAAACCTTGTCCTGTGCCATCAAATAATCCATCACCCCAAGAATCACTAACTGTTAAATAATAACAGCCATTTGCTGGTAAATTCCATACTTGATTTGTAACTAAAGGAAATGTTCCTCCTGTTGTTTGGTCGGTATATGGACCCCCACTATATAAAGTAGTTCCAGCTTGATTTTTTAATGTCCAAGTTGTTTCACTACCATAGGCATCTCCTGTTAAATTGAAAGTAAACGAAGTTGAATTAGCATAAGCTAATGAACCGCTAGTTCCAAATGTTTTTGTTGCAGTATTGTTAGTAGTTCTTTGGTCAGTTGTTCCGTTTGCGGATGCTATTGATACAGTTAATAATCCATTAGATGTTGAGTTTGTTAAAGTAACTAAAGCATATTTATTCGGCGCAAGATTTCCAGTCCAGTTTTGTGTATAGTTAGTTCCTCCATTCATGTTGTAGCTTAATGTTGCAGCAGTTAAATTTGAAGTTCCTCTGTTATACAATAAAACAGATTTTGCAGGAGAAGTAGGATTAGGAGTTGTACAAGTAGGTTGAACAGCAGTACCACATAAGTTTTCAATTTTTACTTCAGCATCTGTTGCAAACAATGGTATTGCTTGGTCTTTATTAGATGTTCTTAAGTCTTTTCTTCTTGGGAATCCACTAAGGGTGCTCATAACAGCTGTTATTCTTGCTTTTTGATTAACAGTAAAAATATTCATACATGAGTCGTCAGTATAATCCATATAGTTTGCAATCATATCGCCAGCACCTGTTGGGCATGAATTTCTTGCCGTACAACCATAATTAGCAGTAGCTACTGCAGGTGTGTCTGCACATAAATCTCCAGCAGTGCTATTTTCTCCTGCACAACCTCCTTGGAACGTGTGGTATAGCCCTAAGAAATGACCTACTTCATGAGTCATAGTTCTTCCTTGATTGTAAGGAGCTGAAAAATTTCCTGCAGGATAAATACTTTGACTTCCAAAATAACTATAACCAGCTACAACCCCATCGGTGTTTGCAGTTGCAGTACCAGTGCTTGGGAATTGCGCATATCCTAAAAGATCTGCAGATGTACCACCAAAATTAACAGACCACATATTCATGTATTGAGTAGGGTTCCAAATTGTTGTTGGTTTTACAGTAGAGTCTATAGTACCCATTTCCCAGTAGGCTTGGCACAAGTTAACTCTGTTAATTCCATTCGTTGGATTTCCGTTAGGGTCAACTTTTGCTAATACAAATTCAATTTGTACGTCGGCTCCAACAGCATTATTATTAAATCCTGGGGTTCCAGCCATTCTTCTGTAATCTTGATTCATTACAGTAATTTGGGATTGCACCTGCTCATCTGTTATGTTTTCATTAACACCATAAGCATCACCATTGTGAATTACATGCACAACAACTGGAATGTAAATTATTCCGCCAGCTTCAGAATTAATTTCGTTTAAATAGTCTTTATTGCTTGATTTATTGCGGGAAGCAAGAAAAGTCTCAAATTGTTCTCTATTCATCCTTTCGGGATGATTTGCCTGTAAAAACGCTTCGTATTCATCTGTAGCGCATCGAATATGGCCATCAGGACTTCTTTTTTCAGAAGCAAATTCATTTCCAAAACGCACAGCTTTCTTTTTTACTTGACCTACTATGTTGATAGAAAATAAGAAAGTTAAATAAAATAAGAATAATGTAATTTTTTTCATGTTCAATTAT
>CAISYO010000184.1 GCA_903889745.1 uncultured Bacteroidota bacterium
ATAAGTATTTATCTACAGCGGATAAGGACTTGAACATTGATTATATGCGAGCAGTAATGAGAGATTTGGCGGAATTGAAACCTAAGGATGAAGATGTGCTTAATAGAGCCATTGCTGCAACTAATGATTTAAAAGATTATTCAAATTCTGTTAGGATTGCAGAAAATGGAATCAGCCATAAACTTGGCATAGGAATTAATTTTGCTTTGCTTTATGCAGAGGCTGCATTTCAAGACGATTTAAATAAACCATCTTTAAGAAAGGCAATGGATATTTTGTCGCCAAATTTGAATCTATTGTCTCTAGCACAATTAAATGACTATCTTAAGTTTTGTCGAGCACTTGGGTCTGAATATGATTGCAAAAAGGCAGAATCTCTTTTATCAAAAGCAAAGAAAAAGGAACAAAGCGAAGCGAGAAAAAATTCAAATGGAAGTAATAAATCATATGGAAGTAATAATCGATCTGTTAATTTAGCACTTTTATTTAATCCATTTGCCGGTGCCAATATAACTGGTAATGGAGGTTTCCTTAAATTTCTTCCAATGTCTGCTGAATTAAGAACTGGTAAAATAGTTCATGAATTCCGTTACAATATGTTTTTTGGTGGTGACTTTAAAAATAGGTTTGTAGGTGGAAAGTTAGATAATGAGGCCGATGTCAACAATAAATGGAAAAATTTACATGGAGCCGATTACAGCTATGGAATTATTTTTGTCAAAAATGACAAAGGGTATAATGGCCAAGAATGCACCAGTGGTGGAGGCGGACTTCAATTTTTATATGGCGCGTTTCAGTCAGACAAAGAAACAACAAATGTGACTATTAATGGAGCATATGGAACAATTAATGTGACCCCTAATATCAAAAGATACGAAGCAATCTTAAATTTTAAATACATCTATTTTGATTGGAAGTCGCATTTATCTGCAACAATGTTCTATGGGTTCGGATTAGGAATGAGAGAAATAACGTATAACAATAGTGTTTTTAGTGAAAGCACTTTAAAAGATAAAGATAAGACTGTTTTTGAGGACCAACGTTTCACTCAAAAGAATTGGGAAGGTGCCTACTTCACCTTAAGGTTAGGATTTAGAATAGGATTTACTATTTTTTAGTTTTTAATCCATAATTTCTTATACTCATCAGATTTTTGTGCTCAATTTGCTGAATTTTCTTAAATTTGGCATCCTTTTATTATTTTTATAGAAATGAAAAAAATCAGTCTGTCGTTGCTTTTATTACTCTCTTTGGGATTAAAGGCTCAGGTTAATTATGCCACTTATGGCAATAACACACATGGTAAGTATACTTACACCGTTGTTTCGGGTGACCCAACAAAATCAAGGTGGTATGTGTTGCCTAATGGTTTAACTGTCATATTATCGGTAAATAAAGACCAACCACGTGTTCAAACATTGGTTGCAACGAAAGCTGGTAGTAAGAACGATCCTTCAGACAACACTGGCTTAGCCCACTATCTAGAACATATGTTGTTTAAAGGTACCGACAAATATGGTTCTTTAGATTTTGCTAAGGAAAAAGTTTATTTAGATCAAATTGATGCACTATATGAATTGTACAACAAAACTAAAGATGATACCAAACGTCGTCAGATATACAGACAAATTGATAGTATTAGTGGCTTAGCTTCAAAATTCAGCATTGCTAATGAGTTTGATAAGATGTGTCAAGGCATAGGTGCTCAAGGCACAAATGCATTTACAAGTGTTGAACAAACGGTATATGTTAATGA
>CAISYO010000185.1 GCA_903889745.1 uncultured Bacteroidota bacterium
AATTCTGTAGCCCGTAGGGGAATCGAACCCCTCTTACCAGGATGAAAACCTGGCGTCCTAACCGATAGACGAACGGGCCGTTAACCAATTCTATTTTGTAGCCCGTAGGGGAATCGAACCCCTCTTACCAGGATGAAAACCTGGCGTCCTAACCGATAGACGAACGGGCCATTACATTATTTTGTAATGCGAGTGCAAAAATACAACTATTTTTAATTCCTGCAAGAGCTAAAATAAAAAAAAAGATTTTTTTTTAATATGCCTTTGCAAAAAGAACACGACCTTTTGAAGGAGCTCCGCTGAATACACAATTTCCTTGTTCTTCCACTCGATCTAATGCAATACAACGAATGGTTGCTTTTGTTAGTTCTTTTATCTTTTCTTCGGTTTCAGCAGTGCCATCCCAATGAGCAGATAAAAAGCCACCTTTTGTTTCTAATAGTTCTTTAAACTCATCAAAACTATTTACTTCGGTGATGTGTGTATTTCTATAATTCAATGCTCTTGCAAACATTTCGTTTTGAATAGTTTCCAATAAATTTTGAACATATACTGCAACACCTTCTTTCGAAACAATTTCTTTTGATAAATTATCTCTACGTGCAATTTCGTATGTTCCGTTTTCTAAGTCATTTGGACCCAAAGCTATTCGAACAGGCACTCCCTTTAATTCCCATTCTGCGAATTTAAAGCCTGGTTTTTGCGTATCGCGATTGTCATATTTAACCGAAATTCCTAGTTTTCGTAACTCAGCCGTTAAACTGTTTACTTGCTCAGAAATTGTATCAAATTGCTCTTCTGTTTTATAAATTGGAACAATAACCACTTGAATAGGTGCTAAATTTGGAGGTAAAACCAATCCTTTATCATCAGAATGCGTCATTACTAAAGCTCCCATTAATCGGGTAGAAACACCCCATGAAGTTCCCCAAACATATTCTTGTTTTCCTTCTTTATTGGCAAATTTAACATCAAACGCTTTAGCAAAATTTTGCCCTAAAAAATGCGATGTTCCAGCTTGTAATGCTTTTCCATCTTGCATTAAAGCTTCAATACAATAGGTTTCATCAGCACCTGCAAAACGTTCGGTTTCTGTTTTTAATCCTTTAACAACAGGTATTGCCATAAAATTTTCAGCAAAATCTGCATACACGTGCATCATTTTTTCAGATTCTTCAATTGCTTCCTGGCGTGTAGCGTGAGCAGTGTGCCCTTCTTGCCATAAAAATTCTGCCGTTCTTAAAAACAAACGGGTTCTCATTTCCCATCGCACCACATTTGCCCATTGATTAATTAAAAGCGGTAAATCTCTATAAGATTGCACCCAACCTTTATAGGTAGACCAAATAATTGCCTCACTCGTAGGACGAACAATTAATTCTTCTTCCAGTTTAGCATTTGGATCAACCATTAATTTTCCAGGACGTGATTCATCATTTTTTAATCGATAATGCGTAACAATAGCACACTCCTTAGCAAAACCTTCTGCGTTTTTTTCTTCGGCCTCAAACATACTTTTCGGAACAAAGAGCGGAAAATAAGCATTGCTATGTCCTGTTTCTTTAAACATTTTATCTAATTGGGCTTGCATTTTTTCCCAAATTGCATAACCGTATGGCTTTATAACCATACATCCTCTCACTCCTGAATTTTCCGCTAAATCGGCCTTTACGACTAATTCGTTATACCATTTGGAATAATCTTCTGCTCTTGTTGTTAAGTTCTTACTCATTATTAATATTTTGGCACAAAAATTGTTTATATAAATTTTAACTAAAATGTTTGGCAAAAATAGTTAAATTTGAAGTGTCCAACAATAAAAAAAAGAGTTATGAAAACTTATTACCCTATTAATCTAAAAAATTGTGGATTTTTCCTTACAGGAATTATAGCAATCATTACTACTTCATGTGGTTCTTATCAAAATGCATCTTATTATGATAACGATGGTGTATATGGTTCGTCTGAACGTTCTAATCAGCAAGTCGTAAATAGATCAAGTGAAGAAAATGCAGAACAATCGAATGAATATGCTCAAAAATTTAGAGCAATGCAAGATGATTATACCTATTTTACCGACGTTGATTCTTATCAATCACAAGCTCAAGATACCGTTGTTACCGTTTACAACAACCAATATAGTGATCAAAATTATGCCGGATGGGGTAATAATGGAGCATCAGTAACTGTAAATTACTATGACACTGGAATGGGTTGGAACAATTGGTATTCACCTTATTGGGGATATTCTAACGTTGGCTGGGGAACTGGCTGGGGCTGGAATAACTGGGGAATGGGATGGAATGCAGGATGGGGATGGAATAATTGGTATGGTCCTAATTGGGGTATGGGATGGAATGCAGGATGGGGATGGAATAATTGGTATGGAAATGGATTTTATGGTCCAGGTTGGGGTGGCTACTACAACAACAACTGGGGTTGGAATGGTTACAGAGGCAGAAATGTAGCCTATAATGGAGGTCCTAGAGGCGGAAATGGGTATTACAATAATGGGTCTGGTAGAACTGGTTCTAATTATAGCAACGGTAGAAGAGCATCTCGTACTGAGTTTAATGGAACGCCAAGAACAAGTAATACAAGAGGATCTTTTCAAAATCCAAGATCGGCACAACAAAATAATAGCCCAAGAACTTCAACAGTTCCAAGAACCTATTCACCAAGACAAAACAATGCAGTAACTCCTAGAAATACTACTTCTGAACCAAGAAGCAATCAATCTACTCCAAGAAACAATACCTCTGAACCAAGAAATAACAACTATTCGTCACCTAGAAGTTCTTCATCTGGAGGCAGTTTCGGGGGTAGTTCAGGTGGCGGCGGTGGTCGTTCTTCTGGAGGTGGAGGCGGAAGAGGTGGCCGAGGTTAATTTACAGATTGATATAAAATTAAGAAGAAAATGAAAAAAATATTTTTATCCCTATTATTTGTTGCTTCACTGTTGTCTCAAGCACAGGAAACAACTTCAAGTGATGCCTTGCGATATGCCTTAACCAATTTAACTGGAACTGCTCGTTTTAGAGGAATGAGTGGTGCTTTTGGAGCCGTTGGAGGCGATTTATCAGCTATCAATGTAAATCCTGCAGGATCACTATTTTTTACCAATAATTATGCTAGTGTTTCAACAATTTTGTATACTATTCTTAACCGATCTGATTATTTTGGAACAACAACAAAAGAAAATTTTAGCACTCTTGATTTAAACCAAATTGGCGCTGTTTTGGTCTTTAATGATAAATCAGGAAAAACTGATTGGTCTAAAATTGCTGTTGCACTAAACTATGACAACACCAATGATTTTGATACCGAAATTTTTTCAAAAGGAACCAATCCTTCCAATTCAATAGATCGATATTTTTTAGACAAAGCACAAGGTTTACCCAATGAGTTTGTTGAATTGCAACCCGGTGAATCAATAACAGATTTGTATACTTATTTAGGTGAAGAAAGTGGTTTAGGCTTTCCTGCACAACAGGCTATGATGGCTTATCAGGCTTATCTATTAGAATCAGACGGACCTGGTTCATATTATTCAAATGTGAATTATACTGGAGGAAATTTTAAACAAGAAAATTATATTTCAGCAACAGGTTATAATGGAAAACTTTCGGCAAATATTGCAACATCTTATAAAAATAGATTGTTTTTAGGAATGAATTTAAATGCTCATTTTACAGATTATGTAAAAACAACTTCTGTTTATGAAAGTAATAGTAATCCGCTTTTTTCTACCGGATATACATCTAGGGATATTCAGTTTGATAATGAACTCTATACTTATGGAACTGGATTCTCTTTGAACCTTGGTGCTATAGTTAAAGTTACTGAAGATTTTAGAGCGGGTATTGCTTATGAATCACCAACTTGGTATCGACTAACTGACGAATTATCACAACGGTTAATTGTAAATACAACTGATGGTATTGATAATTTTCAAGAAGTAGTTGCTCCAAATGTAATTAATGTCTACCCTACGTATAAAATTCAAACCCCAAGTAAAATTACGTTTAGTGGTGCTTATATTTTTAATAAAAAAGGATTAATCAGTATTGATTATGCCATGAAAGATTATAGTAATATTAAATTTAGACCAACAAGCGTAAGTTTATTCAACGATTTAAACACTCAAATGAGTCAACAATTTAAAAATGCCTATGAATTAAGAATTGGTGGCGAATATAAAGTTAAACAATGGAGTGTTCGTGGTGGTTATCGATTTGAAGAAAGTCCGTATAAAGTAGATTATGCAATGGGCGATTTAACTGGTTATTCTGCTGGTTTAGGATATAATTTTGGCGAAAGCAAGTTAGACTTTGCCTTTGCAAATGATAGAAGAAGTCAAAATGTAGCATTTCTTTCGTCAGGAATGACTGATGCAGCAAGAATTAGAACTAAAAATAATAATATAACACTTACCTATTCAATTTATTTTTAATCTAATTAATTGACTATGATAGTACAACCACTTCTCAATCGAAGTGGTTTTTTTATACCTAAAAGATTGTATTTAGCCCCGATGGAAGCGACATCCCGCCCTAGCGGATATAGCGAACAGCGGGACCAAGCCTTTAAAAAATTTGATATCGCTGGTGCTTCAACTGATTATTTTATGTAATTTTGCCCACCGAAAGTTCGGGATCAAATACAATAACATGAGAACCAAATCGCTAAAAAAGAATAAAATCAATGTAATTACCCTTGGATGTTCTAAAAACACTTACGACAGTGAGGTATTGATGGGACAACTAAAAGCTAATGGGAAAGAAGTAGCTCACGAAGAAGAAGGAAACATCGTGGTAATAAACACTTGTGGTTTTATTGATAATGCAAAGGAGGAATCGGTAAATATGATTTTAGAATATGTAGATAAAAAAGAGCAAGGTTTAGTGGATAAAGTTTTTGTGACCGGATGTTTGTCTGAGCGTTATCGTCCAGATTTAGAGAAAGAAATTCCGGATGTGGATCAATACTTTGGAACTACTGAATTACCTCTTTTATTAAAAGCTTTAGGTGCTGATTATAAACATGAATTACTGGGTGAACGCTTAACTACAACCCCAAAAAATTATGCTTATTTAAAAATTGCCGAAGGTTGTGATCGCCCATGTAGTTTTTGCGCGATTCCATTAATGCGTGGAAAACACGTTTCACAATCTATTGAAAAATTGGTCAAAGAAGCTGAAGGTTTGGCTAAAAATGGGGTAAAAGAATTAATTTTAATTGCTCAGGATTTAACCTATTATGGTTTAGATTTATATAAAAAACGTAATCTTGCCGAATTGCTTGAAAACTTAGCAAAAGTTGAAGGCATTGAGTGGATTCGTTTGCATTATGCATTTCCAAGTGGTTTTCCAATGGATGTTTTAGATTTAATGAAACGCGAGCCTAAAATTTGTAATTACATCGATATTCCGTTGCAACACATTTCAGATGATATTTTGAAATCGATGAAACGTGGCACTACAAAAGAAAAAACAACAAAATTATTACAAGAATTTAGAGAGCGTGTTCCTGGTATGGCAATTAGAACAACACTAATTGTGGGTTATCCAGGTGAAACGCAGCAAGATTTTGAAATTCTACGCGATTGGGTACAAGAAATGAAGTTTGAACGATTGGGTTGTTTTACCTATTCACATGAAGAAAATACTGGTGCTTATGCATTAGTAGATGACGTTCCGCTAGAGATAAAACAAGCGCGTGCTGCTGAAATTATGGATTTACAATCGCAAATTTCGTGGGATCTAAATCAGGAAAAAATAGGACACACTTTTAAATGTGTTATCGACAGAAAAGAAGGTCAATATTTCATAGGAAGAACCGAATTTGATAGTCCGGATGTAGATAATGAAGTGTTAGTTGATGCTTCAAAGTATTATTTAAAAACAGGCGATTTTGTAAATCTAAAAATAATAGATGCTACCGAATTTGATTTATACGCAGAGCCTGTTTAATCACTGTAAAGTGTTCAAAATTATATAAAAATCCTTGCAAAAAACTTGCAAGGATTTTTCATTTGAAATGATATTTATCATATTAAGTCTATTTAATTGGGTGTAATTTTGAGTATAGAAATTAAAAAAAACAAACAATGATTACTAAACACCAATTAACTATTGATTTTCCAGAATTTGCAGAAAAAATTCACACTTTAAAAATGGAAAATGCACATTTCAAAAAATTATTTGAAAGTTACGACAAATTAGATCACGCTATTTATAATGTAGAATCTGATACTGAACCAAAATCAGACGAAGTATTGAATAAAATGAGAATTGAACGTGTTAGAGTGAAAGATGAAATTTATCAATTTTTGATGCATAACTAAATTAAAAGCCAAAAGGCTTTTAATTTAGTTATTCTAACACTCTATTAATTTGAATAAATCGTTTAGCGTAATAGGGTTCTTTGGTAGATGAAATTACGACTCCAGATTGAACTGACGAGTGAATGAATTTTATTTCATCTCCAATAATTTCAGTTATCATACCCACATGGTTAATACTCCCTCTTCCATTGGTCGTAAAAAAAATCAAATCGCCCTTTTGCGCTTGTTCGCGCTCAATCTTTACACCTGCTCCAACTGCCATTGATCCTGATGATCGTGGCAAAGTCATGTCTATGTTTTTAAAAGTAGAAAACATTAATCCTGAACAATCAAAACCTGCAGAAGTTGTTCCTCCACCTCGGTAACGAGTTCCAAGATGTTCCGATGCTTTAGCTATTAAAAACTCAGCTTTAGACATATTTTCTAATGAAATAGGCACTAAAACAGGTTTTTCCATAAGTGTATTTTGATGTTTTGCTATTTCTAAATTTCCTAATTTAACAATAAGCAAATAACCTTCTGGCAAATTATCAACCACTTCTTCATTAAGTTCTTTAAGCACTTTCAATTTAACATTGTATAATTTAGCAATTTTATATAAAGTTTCGCCTTTTTGAACCGTATGAATAGTATTTCCTAATTCATCTTCACAAACCATAGGAGTTGTTGCTACTGGAACTGAAACTACGGGTGTATTAACAACTGGTGTTGGTGGAGTTATAGTTTGTGCTGGTTTTTCAACTTTACTTGGTACTTTGTTTTTTTTCTCTGCAATCGTTTTCTTAGTAGGTATAATATTTATTTTATCTCCAATTTGAATTGCTTCAGGGTTTATTGAAGGGTTTATTTCTTTGATTTTTTCTAATGAAATACCATACTTTTTAGCAATTACATATAAAGATTCACCCGCAACAGCAGTATGAATTTCAGTAGATTCACTATTTTTTGAGGTTGATTTTTTCTTTTTTTCGTCGGAAATAGTCGTTTTTTTTGATTTTTTTGGAATTAACAAAACCGTTTTCAATTGAAGTAACGCGCCTTTTGCCTTTGGGTTCAATTCATAAATATCTGATTCCGTAACTCCATACTTTTTTGCTATCACATATATCGATTCTCCTTCGACTACTATATGCTTTGTGTTTTTTTGCGAAAAAAGAGATGCAGATAAAAAAAACAAGATAAAAGTAAGTAGTTTAGATAGATTCATTTTGGAATGTATTTATTTCACAGATTATTAAGGGGATGCAATATAAAAAAACTCCCATAAAATATGGGAGTTTTAACATTATTTTATCTTACAAAGGAATATTTCTAAGTTTGCGATTTGTACTAACTACGGATCAATTTAATGGATACTAAATAATTTTAGGATTTTTTTTCGGTTATCAAATGTAAAATTAATTTGTCAAAAATCAGCAGTTTTAAGCCATAGTCTTAAAGTTGTTTCAATATTTTAAATCTTTTTTTCTAAATCAAATTTAAAATCAATTTCAATAGATTCTGAAATTTTAGTTTTTACAACTGATGGAATCTTTATGATAAAATCAGAGGGTTTTACTTTAAATGATGAAGATGTAATTAATTTATCACCCGATTGTAAAAACGTAATTTTAACTTTAACTTTTTTAGTTACTCCATGCAGTGTTAAGTCTCCCTCCGCATCAAAAATCACTTTACCCGAACCAAGTTTTACAGCATCAAAATTTAGTACTTTTCCTTTGAAGGTAGCTTTAGGAAATTTATCGCTTTCAACATAATTTTCGTTAAAATGTTCTTCCATCAACGGTACTTTAAAACGAAATGATTTTACTAAAGCTAAAACAGCAATTTCACCTGTAGATTTATCAAAAACACAAGATGCAGACGAGCTCTTTGCAGCAACTTCTTCAAAAGCTGGCATTGATGCTTCAAATTTAATTTCTCCTGAACGAGTGATCATTTTTTGAGAAAATAATATTGATGAAAAAATCAAACTTATTAACAATAAAAACTTTTTCATTTGAGCAATATTTTAGTTTGGACAACCATTAATTTTCCACTTTTTTATGGTATTAATTTTAGTTTGCGGCATTCTACCAGATTGTGGCATCACCGAACCACAAGATTGATCATCAATTCTACAAATCATATTACCATTTTGAGCTACGTTTTTAACTTGAAGATATGTTTCCATGGTGGGAAATTCTCCTCCTGTTGAACTATGACATGATATACAATTATTATCAATAATAGATTTTACATTTAAAGTGTAGGTTGGATTTGTAACATCCCCAGAAATTTCCTCATAGGTATTTGATTCACATGAAAAAATGATACCTATTAATATAATAAAAATAATTTTTAATGACTTCATACTAAAAAACTCTATACATGTTAAATCCAAAATATATTCCTTTTCCCTCATTTATCCCAGTAGCATTTGTAAAATAACTAACATCATTCATTGCTTGACTATTTGAAAAAACTAATTGAAATATGTGTCCACCTGTTTCAATATCAAGTCCAACAGTTACCGGATTGTGGTAATAATTTGTTTCTCTAGCATTTAATCTAGCAGCATATTCCAAATTAAAGCTGATTCGTTTCGATAATTTATATCGACCACCAAATGCTATTAAAAAATTATCTTTTTCCTCAAATAATGGTTCATATAGATTTTTATGTATATAAATAGGATTTAATTCTAAAGAAAAACGATTAGAAAACTTTCTTGAAATAGGCAATTGCGTACTAAAAGAAAACCTATTAGACGATTTTAAATCTGGAAATTCTTCTTTATTCAAGTCAGAATTTATATCCATTGTATTATAACCTACAATTGTTACAGGAAAACCATTAATTTCTTGATCAGCAAACTTATATTTAGCAGATAATTCATAATTTTTATTCAAGGTATGACGAGAAACTCCAATCGTTAACCAATCATTAGCTCCATACAAACCTCCAATTTTTGTTAATGCATTATCTAAACCGAAGAAATTTTCAAAACCATCAGTTAAGTCACCAAATCTATGTGATACCAAAAAATACCACTCTCCTTTTGCGGCAAGTTTGGTAGATTGCATTGTGCAAACTTGCATCCCTTTAAAAGCAGCAATTTCAATTTCCTTGACCCTATTATTCTCAGAATCTAACTCTTTCAATAAGTCATCTTGCGCATTTGAAATTCCAAATACAAACAGAAAAAATATTGAAAATGTAATTTTATATAAATTCATTACTGTTTTTTTTGTATTAAACATTGATCTATTTTTAATTCCTCAAAAAGATCGTCATAACCTGTTACACGTCCTTTTATAACGATTTGGCTTCCAACAACTTCTTTTTGTTCAATTTGAAATTGACAAGAGATTTTTTCATCTAAAATAATTAGATTAGGGCTAATAGAAGTTATCTTTCCTGAAATCTCAACTGCTTTATTCAAATATTTTGAAGTGGCTAATTCTGAATTTTCTGAAAACTCGTTGAATACAGTCAGTGAAGTAACTACAAATGCTGATTTTTCAGACTCTATATTTCTTTCTCCTACTGTCATTATATATTTATACCCAAAATAACCTCCAATAACTAAAACAAATACTAGAATAATAATTTTTTTTATTTTACTCATAACAAGAAGAAATCTTGGGATTTAATTTGGTTTTAAATTTGTAGCTTATTCAACTATTATTTTTTTCCATGATTTCTCTGAATCGTTTAGCAATTCTATAAAGTAAATCCCAGAAGTAAGCCCGTTAACTTTTACTTCTGCTTCATTAGAATTATTCATAACTTCAATAGTTCTAACTAAAGCTCCTGTTTGGCTGTATATATTTACTTTATTCAAAATAGTTTTTGCACTTATTGAAAATTCACCATTCGAAGGATTTGGAAAAATAACAGAAGAATTTAAAGAAAAATCTTCTGCACCTAAAGTCAAGGTTCCTGTGGCATAACCGGCACTTGCGTTCCCTCCATGGGCACCTACAGTCATATTGGCAGAAGAAGCTCTCACACCACCAATAGAAATAGAATTTGTTGTAGCATAAGGAAATTGAAAATCATTAGGATCTGAATTAGTTAAAGCCCTAGTCAATGTTAAAGTTCTTGAAGTTCCACTTATAATATCTGAAACAGTAGTCCAATCTTGAGTATCTTGAGGAGGAGTACCTGTTCCAGAAAAATTTCTATCTGTTAATGCGTTTGGACTTGTATTAGCATAAACCAATACATCACCACTTGCCATTCCAAATCCTTGTGCAATTCCAATTCCAAGGCCAAACCATCTATCAGATGGACCTGTAAGAATTAACGTAACTTGTGAAGTAGTATTATTTAATGTAAAATTTGCAGTAATGGGCACTCCATTATTAAGAGATATAACTCCTGTAGATTTTGATTGAGATATTCCCTTAAAGGAAAAAAGAGCAAATAATAAAATAGTAATTTTTTTCATAGTTAATTTATTTTAGCAAGTTTATAATTTCTTCATATTTAAATTCAATTGCATACTCAAAAGCCGTTTTATTTTGGTTGCATTTTAGCTCTTTATTAGCCTTTTCTTTTACTAATTTTTTAACCATTTCTGAATTATTAAATTGAACAGCCAACATCAATGCTGTCATTCCATTTTGATCTTTTAAATTTATGTTTGCTCCATTAAGAAGCAATTTATCAACCAATTCAAATTCACCTTTTACAACGCAAGCCATCAATGCAGTTCCATTTTTTGAAACATAATTTACATCAACATTGTTTTCTAATAAAAAATTAGCTACATCTTTGTTGCCTCGATAACAAGCTAATATAAGCATACTCGAACCCTTATCATCAACGGCATTAATTACACTTTTATCTTTGGCAAAAAGTGATTTCATTTCAGACAAATTTCCTTTTCTTGCGACATCAAAAAATTTAATATCTTGAGAAAAAATAGGTTGAATTGCAATAAATAATAAAAACAGAATAATCTTCAATTTATTTTTAATTTTTTACAAATATATAAATTTAAACAATACAGTAGGTTTTCTTTTATTATTAATAATTATGGTAAAAAAATTAGTTTAAAATATGTAATGCCGTTAAAAAATTAAAGAATAAGTAACTGTGTTTTCAACAGACTATTGATTGGTTTAGAGTACCAAAACAACTCAAAATCTTCAAAATGGCTCTCAAAATCGGATTTTATTTGTGCAAAAGTGAATTTATTATTTGAATGAACTGAAACTTGCTCTAAAATGGCTGCCAACCATTTTCCTTCCTCAGCATTTACTGAAATGTCAAACGTTTGGGTTTTGTTATGAAAGGTTAATTTCATCATATCCCAACTAGCTCCTTTTTTCGATTTGGTAAAAAATTCCACTTGCGGAGTTCCTCCTAACCAAATAATTTTAGCATTAGGCTTTGTAGAAAAACTTTGTGCTTTTTCAAGACAATTATATATAAAATCGGGTGGGATTTTTGTGTTCGGAATTTTAAAATCGAACCATTCTTGCAAATCATAATCAAAACAGATGCCATGCATATAATTAAATAATGATTTTTTTAATCCGAAGCTAAATTTATCATGATTGATTCCTGTTTTGTCTTTAAAATTGATATCGTTATTGGCAAAAGTTATCACATTTTGTTCTGGAATAACACCAAACTCTTCGGGAAACATCCCTACTGGCGAATGTGCCGTCATAGCAAATTGATGCCAAAAACCACTTTGTAAAACGCCTAATTCAAATAGTTGACGCACCATTTCTAAACTATCTATGGTTTCTTGAATCGTTTGTGTTGGGTAACCATACATCAAATACGCGTGAACCATAATGCCTGATTCGGTGAAATTTCGGGTTACTTGTGCCACTTGTTCAACGGTTACTCCTTTTTTTATCAACTCTAACAATCGGTCAGAAGCCACTTCTAATCCGCCCGAAACCGCTATACAACCTGATTCTTTCAATAACAAACATAAATCAGCGGTAAAACTTTTTTCAAATCGAATGTTTGTCCACCACGAAACAACTAAATTTCGCTTGATGATTTCTAAAGCTACTTCTCGCATTAAAGCTGGCGGCGCTGCTTCATCAACAAAATGGAATCCGTTTTCACCCGTTTGAGCGATTAATTCTTCCATTCGATCTACCAAAATCTTGGCCGCAATAGGTTCGTATAACTTGATATAATCCAAAGAAATATCGCAAAACGTACATTTTCCCCAATAACAACCGTGTGCCATTGTGAGTTTGTTCCAGCGACCATCACTCCATAAACTGTGCATTGGGTTGGCCATTTCAATCACAGAAATGTATTTATCCAATAATAAATCGGAATAATCAGGTGTACCAACATCACTTTGTTTGTAATCCGATTTAGTTGTATTATTTTTATAAACAACTTGATTGTTTTCTAAAATAAAAGTGCGTTTAAATTGCGATTCCGAAACTTGTTCGTCATGACAAATAGAATTATATACTAATTCCAAAGGAAGTTCTCCATCATCTAACGTAATAAAATCGAAGAATTCAAAAACTCTTTTATCTTTTAATTCACGCAATTCGGTATTTGGAAAACCGCCTCCCATTGCAATTTTTATGGAAGGATAATTAGTTTTTATAAATTGTGCACATCGAAAAGCACTGTATAAATTTCCAGGAAAAGGCACCGAAAAACAAATCAATTTTGGTTGAACTTCTTCAATTCGTTTGTGAAGAATTCTAAGGGAAATTTCATCAATAAAGGTTAGTTCCTTTTGTAAATATTCATAAAGTTCATCAAACGAATTGGCACTTCTACCCAATCGTTCGGCATAGCGACTGAAGCCAAAATTTTCATCCACACATTCCACAATATAATCAGATAAATCTTCTAAGTATAAGGTAGCTAAATGTTTGGCTTTGTCTTGCAAACCCATTGAACCAAACGCAAATTCCATATCATCTAATTGGGCAAAACGAGACGCTTCTGGGAGAAAATTTCCAGCACAAATTTGTCTAGCTAAAGATGGATTTTTTCCTTGAAGAAATGCTATTACCGTATCAATGGTTTTGATGTAATTGTCTTTTAAAGTGAAAATCCGTTGTGAATTTGGTTCAAATTCTTGAAACTTGACTCGAGGCATAGCCGAACTGAGCGAAGCTAAACTTGAAACTTGAAAAAAACTTTCTAAACCTTCTTTTGAAAACAATTCTAAAATCACTTCAATACCAAAATCCATTTGGTAAGCCGAAATGTTTTTGGTATTCAAAAAACCTTTAATATAAGCTGAAGCTGGATACGGTGTATTCAGTTGGGTAAAAGGCG
>CAISYO010000186.1 GCA_903889745.1 uncultured Bacteroidota bacterium
TAATTTGTGTTCGACATAGAGCACATAATGGACTTTTATTAGCAGCGAATGTATGAATTGATTTATCTATACAGTCGCCACAAAATTGATGACCACAGTTAAGTGTCACTTTGTCAATAGTTTTCAATTCTTCGAAACATATCGAACAATCATTATCACAATCTTCGCAACTTTTGGTAATAGTTGCATCCAAATCCAATAAAGGAGTAATATGAAACATTTCTAATCGTTTTTGTTTGCTAATTTGAGTAGCACTTTGACGCTCAAAATCATCCATTAGATTTCGCACAACTGTTGCCACCCTGTGATACGGTTGTCTAAAATTAGGAGTAGATGTCTGATTGTATTCATATGTATGGTAATGAATAGGAGCATCCACATTAATATGACCATTTGGACTTGGACTTCTATCAACAAACCAGTCTAATATGTTGAACTGCTCTGTAACAACAGGTTGGTCCGTCATTTGATTTATTGAATTGGTAATGTATTCATTAATTTGATTGTTAATTTCGGTGATAATATGGTTATTTGTAGGAATAGGATGAGACCCAGTTTCTGTAAAATGAGCCCAAATAGCTTCCAATAATTTTCTATTATTCCAACTGGAAATAGCTCCGGCGTATCGAATAGCAACTGCTTTAAGATAACTTCGTCCTGAACGCATATGACAATTGATAAAACGGCGTTTACTGATATCTTCACTCAAACGCAAACCCATAGTATATTCATAATGGTCTTTGAGTCTTTGATAATGAGTATCAATCGAAGGGCTATCACAATGATTGATAGTGTGTTCGGTATTACGGCAATAAGAGCAGGGCATTTTGATGATCCTTTGATGTTTTAATGTGTGATAAGTTTTCAAATTGGCATTTTGATTTCAATTTTTTTCCACGATAAAAAAAGGTATTAAACCTTTATTTACTTAATACTTACTTATAAATTATTAAAGATCACTATATAAACAATCAGTTGTATTCAATTTGGCAATATGTGTATCCTTTTTCCAGGCAATCTGTCTCTTAGGAGGAATGCTAGACACTCCATATTCAATGTCAGGCTCTTTATCTTCGTCTCTTGGAAAGGTCGCTCTGGTATATGCTTGTTTAATGTCGCTTGGAGGAGAATTAGGTGGTGTTCTGGGTTCCAAAGGCACTATAATCTTTAACTTAGGTTCTTCTGGCTTCTTCTTTTCTAATTTAAACTCATTTCTAGGTCTTTTTTCTACTCTTTTTTCTACTCTTTTTTCCACTCTTTTTTCCTTTCTTACATCATCACTAGGTCTTTCAAGCACCTTTTTTTTGATAGGCAAAGCATTAGGCAAAGCGGGAGCCAAGACAGGAGCTACTGGCAAAGCTAAAGTGGGAGCTAAAGTGGGAGCCAAGGATAAAGCAGGAGCAATAGAGACATTTGATAATGAGGCGGTTAACATATCCATCTGATTATCAGTAACGATATAAGGTTTAGAGCTTTCTCTATTCTCCCATTTATTAGCAGAGACCTTCCAAAACCAAGGATTATCATAAACAATTTTGATTTCCTTACCTGATATTAATTTGGAACGCGTAGCTTGCGCGTCAGAATTCCAATACCACTTTTCAAAGTGGACATAAACACGATTAAACTTTTCTCCCTTCTCATTTTTACGCTCTAAAACATCAATTCTTTGTATCTGACCTAGATTCAATTCATTAAATACTTTTCGAACAATAGCTTCACCGATGTTATTAAAAACACGGGGAATGCAAAGAGAAGGCTGGGAATCAGCGAGGTTCTTGAGTTCAGCGAACATTCTTCTTAAAACTTGATTTAAATCAGAGACTTGAGTGGTAATTGTACTTCCTCTTCACTTGATGAAAAGCAATTCAATTTTTTTGAAATGTATGGGAATTTGTTTGGAACTAAAAATTTGTTGGAAATCAAAAAAGGTTATTACTTAATTATTACTTAATTTATTCAAATATCTCCCCTTCTTCTAGGTTATATTCTCCTCTAGCATACAATTCTTTACGTTTTTCAGTAATTTTATATATTTCATAATCGTTATTCATTTCTTCTAATACTTGATTCCAGTCCAAATTGTTTACTGATTTCTTGTATAGTTCCTTCAATGCTTCCAGCATAGCAGTTCTGGCATCTTCTCGGCTATTGAATTCATTGATATCTTTATAATCCGCACAAAGATATTCCAATACATTTTGGGCATATATCTCCGCAATAGAATCCAAACATAAAGCTTCGGCAGACATGGTGTTCAAATCACTCATTTAATGTTACTAATATCAGGCATTTTATTTGTCACAAACAATTCAATTTTATTTTGACTATGAAAAAAAGAAATATTTAATTAATATTACAAAATTATTATCAGTCTTCATCAATATCATTACCAGTCTTCATCAATATCATTATCATATTGTCCATCTTGAACGCGAGCATTATATTGAGCATCTGTCATATAAGTATATTCTGTTTTATCTTCTTCATCTTCTGAGTCCGTGTCCCACGCAGCCCAATTAAGTTGAGCGATTTTCTTGTCATTAAGAGCCCAAGGTGGTCTTACCTGTGAAACCTTTTTTACTACATTTTGTGCTACTGGTTTCTCAATAGCTTTGAATATGGTAGGCTGAGGAGCTGGAGCAATATGTGCTACAGCAGCAGCATAATTAATTGTTTTATGAGTATTTATAGGAGTATTTGTAGGAGCGCATAATTGAGGAAATGCTTCTTTTTCTAATGCCTCTTCTTCGTCTGAATCGCTATCTAAACAGGCAAAGACATTGCTAATTTTCTGTGGCTTGGCTTCAATTTTCTGAGGGCGGCTCTCTTTCTTAGGCTGAATGTCTTTATTCTTGAGTGCGGAACAATACTTGATTGTATGTCCTTTCTTATAACAGAAACGACATTCTAAGGCCAACAAAGTAGGACATAAAACTCTGGAATTAGGTTCAGGTGTTTCGCGCGTAAAATGCGAGCGATATTCTGATTCGGGCTTTCCAGCATCTTGACATACTTTGCAGAACTTTTGAGAAGCAGTATTAACTCGGCGAGACATTTTTGAAAGGAGATTGAAAGGAACTTGATTTAAATCACGAATGATAAGAACTTGTGCTGATTCTTGACTGGGAGAAAAGCAATTCAATTTTTTTCACAATAATAAGAAAATGATTGAAACTAAAAATTTGTTGGATGTGTCTTTAAGTTAAAAAATAATATATATAA
>CAISYO010000187.1 GCA_903889745.1 uncultured Bacteroidota bacterium
ACAAGTTAGTGGTTGTAAGCAACCAACTGTGGTGGAAAATAGCCACCACACTTACCCCCCCCAGTTGAAAGTGAAACCTAATTTATTGATTATAAATAACTTTATTTTATTTATCTGTTATGGCATGAAGAGTTATATGTACCAGGTAATAGAGGACCACCAGTTGAAATTACAATTTGTCATCATAGATTTCATAGAAATTGTTTACAACAAGTGTGCCAACGTAATTTGCTCATTTGTGGTTGTCCAACTTGTAGAGCACGATTTAATTTTAATGATAATTTAGAAGATTTAAGTCCAATGGTTGCTGGAAGATTGATCGCATTAGATGCGGAAGAAGCGGCAGCAGCACAAGCAGCACCAGCAGCAGCATCGGCACCAGGTTCAAATCACCAATGTGATTATGTAAATGTAAGAGTAATATTAGGATTTAGTCGGCCATTTAGAAAACCAGATGGTACACAAACTTTACCAAATGAAAATGTGTTTTTAAGACGAGAAGGTCAGATGATACCTCTAGGAACGTTTAGTCAGCTTGAAGAAAGAACAAGAAGAAAATCATTATCAAACAATAGATATGGTGAGGTTCTTGGTCCAACCGGAACAAATTATGGAACAATTTTTGATGATAATATAGGTGATAATTTATTTATTGAAGCTGTAGAATATTTGCCTGTAAATGTAAGAATGATTTTCGGTTTTAATACGGTATTTGTGAAACCAGATGGTTCAAGTATTTCATATGATGATGACATTTTTTTAAGAAATAATGGTCAGCTGATACATCTAGGAACATTTGATGAGGTTGTTAACAGATCAATATCAATATCTGGATATGGAAATGCTGGTGTATTTGGAATAGATGGAAGAAATTATGGAGATTTGGCTAATCCTGATATGGAGCAAAATTTTTTTATTAAAACTTTACCTATAGGAAATGAGAGCGCGTGTGGTATTTCAGGTGGAAAACGTAGAAAAAATCTTACAAGAAAGGTGCGATCTAAAAAGGTGCGAACTAAAAAGGTGCGATCCAGAAAGCATCGATCTAAAAAGGTGCGATCCAGATAAATCGCCAACATTGCCGCAGAAATGGAAGCAGTTGCTGAACTCTTGGGAAATATAGAGCTGCTGAAAAAACTCAGGGAGGTCCCTGGACTTTTATTGAAGTTTGTGGCAACAAATCAGTCACTTTATGTATAAAATTAGCTAATATATTTAGATAATATATAATATGAACCGCGTAATAAATAGTATTCGCAGCGACCATCCCGCTCCGCTACCCCGGGAGGCTTACACTGCTCCTCCAATAAATCAAATGTCGCGTCAAGATTTAAATGAAACAGAATGTGGAATATGTCTTGAAGAGTTATATGTACCAGTTAATGAAATTAGAGGTCCCCCGGTTGAAATTACAATTTGTCATCATAGATTTCATAGAAACTGTTTACAACAAGCGTGCGCAAATAATTTGGTCAATTGTAGTTGCCCAACTTGTAGAACACGATTTAATTTTAATGCTAATTTAGAAGATTTAAGTCCAATGGTTGCTGGAAGATTGAACGCATTAGATGCGGAAGAAGCAGCAGCAGCACAAGCGGCACAAGCACCAGTTGCCGGTCTAAATCCTCAATTACTAAATTATTTACAAGCAAATTATGCGTTTGATAGAATTTCAAAAGAATTTAGTAATTGTTTTAGTCAAATTATAGATGATGCTCTAGCATTTAAAAATGATGATAACATTGGTTTTGATAAACAAAATTATGGTGTACCTGAACATTTGCCAATACCTGAACATTTGCGTCATCTATCATTTGGAAATGAAACACTGATACTTCAACAAAAAAGATTTAGTATGCATAGTCTTGTTGGAACAATGAACGAAATAATACAAAAATATAAATTTAATACAGCATATTCAATTGAACTAAATAACTCACTTGTTATTTTAAATACTATAAATCAAAATTTACATGATGATGCTTTTATTAATACTTTATATCAACCAGCAACTCATCCTTTTAATGAAAATATAGGACTTTTATCTACTAGTTCATCCATGCACTCACCAGCTCTAAAATTAGTTGCTTCAGCTGTAAATAGAGTATATCAACCTGATTTATATTCTGTCTTAAATCAAGTTTCTCCTTTTTCTCAAGAGTTATGTGAAAGAATTATTTATGCGCTTCCGGTGGGTAAAGACCATTCAACAGGTGGTAAAAATTATTTAAATGTAATACCAGTAACAACTATACGCATAAATGGTCAACAAATTTTGAGACCCGATTTTCAATTTTTTATAAGATGTTTTGATTGTTTTGTAAATTTTATCAGACAATTAGTCGCGATTAATTTTAATGTAGCTCAACAATTAGGAGGTAGAAAAAGTAGAAAAAGTATAAAAAGTATAAAAGGCAGAAAAAAGTAAAAGATCAAA
>CAISYO010000188.1 GCA_903889745.1 uncultured Bacteroidota bacterium
GATGTTGTCGAGCCGGCGGAAGATACCAGTTTTAGCTCTAATTCGGAAACAGCAATCTTGGAAATTAAAAAAAAACCTCAAAAATTAACCAAAAAAATGGTTCTTAAAGGTGGTGGCAAGAAGCAGACAAGACGATCCATTTTTTCGCTGGTATTCTAAATTGGCTTTTAACTCAACCAATTTAAACTTAACAATTAACTAATTGATATATCCGCCAATTCATCGTCTTCTGAGCTTTCTGCTCCACTTAAGACTGTTTCTTCCTCTTCTTCATCATCGTCGTCGTCTGTCTCACTTAATTCATCGTCTTCTTCCTGCATCGCGTAAAATAAAATATGAACATCCGATATTTCTTCATTCGTTATGCTTATATTATGAAACGATAAATGCCTTGTGCTAAAATATGTTTGAGGGATAATTGGCAAATTAAGTCTCTTTAATAATTTATTTTGAATTGTCGAATTATACATTTTCCTACCAAATGCCTTGTTGTATTCATAAAATTTCTTTAATTTTATGTATAATACTCGCTTATAATTATCTATCTTTTCCGTCCCTTGAATATCATAATTGATTATATAAAAATAATACAAGAATGGTTTGAAAATATCGGTTAATGTTTTTAATGGGAATTCCTTATGAATTGTTAGTTTACGGGTATAATAATTTGTCATTAACATTTTTGTTATTGACTTATACAATATATCATCTGGCGAATTGTGTATGTATTTTCGGATAGCTGTTTCTCGCAACAATGGTTCATTGTTTAGAATAAATTCGTCTATGTCAAAATTTTCTAGAAAAAATAAATGTAACAGTGTGGGCATTAGACGTGGGAGTGCCTTTAGTTTAAAATAGATGTTATAAAGCGTTGACAAATTAAACTTCACATTGTTGTATGGATTTTTGGGTTCGATTGGATCTTGAAAAAAACTTGGGGCATGGGTTATTGCGTTTTCAATTATCTTTACTATATCGTTGATATTGAAGAGATAATTTGAGTTGTTTTGGCACAATATAAATGTGCTAGGGTGCTTTGGATCTAACGGATTCATTGATAGATCTTCGGTAACCACCGTTTTGTATTTTTTTAATCTATATATGTGTGCTAATCTGGCAAACGCTTTATATGTGCGCTGTGCTTTTGAAAACGTATCCAATAATTTATTTTTATAAATATTTAAAAAAAAGGATGGATTGCTTTTACTTTTATTATCTTGGGTATAACCTTGGTTATAACCTTGGTTAAGAATTTGACTAAACACTTTTAGTTTAGCCCATGCAAACTGTTTATTTGATTTTTGTTTTTGAAATTTAGGTTTGGTTTTTTGTTGTTGTAAAGTAAATTCATTGTATATTTTACACACAATGTTGTATACATAACATACTTTCATAAAGTCGTATTTTGCGGGTTTATCTAGGCCTAGTTTAGTATTAATTCTTAATGGTTCATCGGGATACGTTATTGTAGTGCTGTTTGCGCATTTTTGTAATATATAAAA
>CAISYO010000189.1 GCA_903889745.1 uncultured Bacteroidota bacterium
CAAAGCACTCCCGTTAGTTTTAAAAGCCGTGGTCTTAGGTTTTGTATTTTGGGTAGTTTATGCTACAGCTTCGGCTGGTCCGCAACCGTTTATTTACTTTCAGTTTTAAGTAACATTTGATACACTCCACTACTATGTTATCCTTTACATTTGTGACAAACTAACACAAATGAAGCAATTATTATTTTCCAAATGGCACGCCATGCGATTTCTTCGATTGGCATTTGGCGTATTCTTATTTTTTCAAGCCTATGAAACGCAAGAGTGGTTTTTGGTGGCGTTTGGAATATTCTTCTTAATTCAAGCTATTTTTAATACAGGTTGTGGGGCTAATGGTTGTCAAATTCCTAAGAAGAAAGTAAAGGATTATTAATTAATAAAAAATTAAGAGTACTGTTTCTAAAATTATATATATTTGTAAGTGATAAAATAAAAAATAATAACAATTTAATAATCATAAAAATGAAAAAATTAGTTTCTATTATGGCCGTTGCAGCTTTCATGATGTCAATAAATGTTACTGCTCAAGAGCCTAAACAAAAAGCAAAAAAAGAGACAGCAAAAACTGAAAAATCATGCGCAACTGCAGAAAAAAAATCATGTGGTTCTGAAGCAAAATCAGGTGGATGTTGTGCTTCAAAAAAAGCTACTGAGAAAAAAGCCGAGTAATAATAACTTCGCATAATTTATGAACGCCCCGATTATCGTGGCGTTTTTTGTATTTAGTTTGTCGGAATTTTAACCGATAACCTACTCCAATCATCACTTACCAAATGGTGTTTGATGGAGGATATTTTGAGAAAAATTTTTAAAATAAAAGATTAATTTAGGAGATTATTAATTTTTTTACCGATATCTGCCAGACTCATTTCTGATGTATTGATAGCAAAGTTATCATTCCCATAGGGCTTGTATTTACTAATGTTTTTAAATTTAAATAGTCCTACAGTAGTCGTGTTTGTTGTACTTGCCAAATGCATAACGCCGCAATCACCGGAGATGAAACAATCGACATTTTCAATAATACTTGCCATTTCACGAATGTTTGTACTGTAAATTGTAGGATACTTAAAATTCACTTTTGATATGTTTTCAATGGGGAGTAATTCAATTATTTCATACTCGTTTTTTAAGGGATCTAATGCGGTGATAAAGCTCGCCCACCAGTTTTCGTCATAACATTTGTTTTTTGTTGCGTTTGTAAAAATGCAAATGGTTTTTAGGTCCTTATTTTGTTTCAAATTAGTAACTATTAATTCACCCGTCTCCATTTCATTTGGAGTTAGTTGAATAGTTAGTTTTGGAATTTCAGCAGCTAAATTTAAGTTAAAATAAATTCTAAAATCTATAATGGGTTTAATGGCAATATGCTGAAGGAGTTCTTTGTTGAAATCCCATACATCATAATTAAATACATGATTAAGTTTGTATTTACTGTAGGGTAACATAGTTGCAATCCTTCCAGAAGAAGAGCTGCTATCACAATTTACACACAAATCAAATTTTGTAAAAATAAGTTCCGTCCAAACGCGCAAATACTGATAGAAATCCTTAAAATGTTTTTTGGGTAAATTGAAATGTTTTACAATGGAAGGGTCGTGTTTAAAAATTTCTAGGGATAACGTACCTTTTGTAAATAAATATATTTTTGCATCTGGAAATTGATGCTTTATTTCTTGAATTAAAGGCGTAATCAATAGTTGATTCCCTAATCGATGATTTGGCCGACTGATTAGTATTTTGTTAATGATCGGTTTTTCAGAAACTTTTAATGGTTTAGTCTTTAAAAAAAATTGGGTAATTATTTTTGTTCCTTTTCGGCGATAAGCATTAATGTTGAAGTTTGCCATTTTTAGTAGTCA
>CAISYO010000190.1 GCA_903889745.1 uncultured Bacteroidota bacterium
CAAACCACATTATGCATTTTTTAGAACAATTCCATCCCATCTTTCATGTTTAAAACAATATTGTAATAGTTAAAATCATTACGATTACCTTTTTCAACTTCAATAAGATTAATCATTCGATCAACTTGCGCCATAGGCTCAAAATATAACGAATAGTATTGCCAATCTCTATTGGACTGAAAATTATGCTTGTTGGGTGAAATTGTAATTCCTGTAGCATTGAGCATCTTATACCTTTTTTTGGTTAATATGTCCTCAATATAAGTGTCGGGTGCCATTTTTATCCAACCGCCATTGATGTATTTATTGGTGGTAGTGTAGCCAAAATCTACTTTGGTAAATTCTTGTGTTTGGGTCAATCGCAACAATATGGGATTGTCTTTTCCGTGCCCTTCTATTTCCAAATGAAATATTCTATTCGCTATTTTTTGTAAAGTTCCTTTCATTTTAATGATTTTGTTTGTTGGCGAAGCCAGTCTGGATTAATAACTTCTAAATGCCTTCCATACGAACGAAATAATCGAATTAATTCCATACTTGGAACGACATTAATAGTAAAGAAACTAGAACCTGAGTTGTTTTTTTCCGCTTTTTGACTGGGATGTATCGGATAGGCTTCAAAATAATTGGTAACATCAATGGATGTTAGGAATGTAATTTCTTGTTTAGCTTGGTTTTCGATGGGATATACGCCATAAATATCGGTGCAATAATGTTCTACTTCTTCAGCAGGCGTACTTATGTATTTCCGCTTGAGTAAGCTGGGTTCATAAATTCGATCTAAACCAAATGTCCGCATTGCTTCGTGACGTTCTGAATATCCTATTAAATACCATTTGTTATCAAACTCTTTGAGACGGATGGGATGCACTATTGCTGTACTGAATAGGCGCTTCGAATAGGAATAATGCACAAAGGAAATTGGCTGTTGATTTTTACACGCTTCTAATAACTTATTAAAATTTTCAAAGCCTTTTGCTCCTTCCACATAATCGGTTTGAATAATTTTACGTTCGATGTTGCCTTCCGGAAATTCTTCTTTAAACGCCGACAAAACTTTTTGAATGGCATAACTGAATCGTTCGTTCACTCGGTTGCTCCCTCCTAAATTTTTTATCAAATCTAACGACTCTTTAATGGTTAAAATATCGTCATCTGTAAGCGGAATAGTGTTGATTGAAAAATTGGGATTCGAATAATAATAGCCTCTATTCGTTCTACAATACACTATGGGCGCATCGAACACATCGGATTGTTTCATATTCCGAATGTCTTTCTCTAAGGTATCCAAAGATGGGCGTTGCTCTGAACAAGCATTTTGTATATCCTCAAGACTAGGATAGGGCCTAAATTTACTTCTAAGCATTTTATCGATGATGCGATATCTTTTGAAGGCCGATTTTGAGATTCCCATACTTTTTTTTGTAAATATATGAAATATTTTTTAAACCGTACAAATAATACGGAGTGACTATTTAGCTTTGTCCCATAATCTTAAAATAAAATTAGTATGAAAACAAAAATGAATGAAGAAACACTTCAAAAAACCAAAGTAATTAAAAGAGCAAAAACCTTTAAAAGTCCGCTTTCCGAAAGCACACCTTGTAAGTATTTGGGCATTGACAAAATCACCTTGCATGAGCAATACACCCAGATTGATTTTGTGTACATCGCACCAAAAAAATACATCAACGGCGGATGGATACAAATTGATTCTGCGAGTTACATTCAACCTGTTAATTCTGAAACACGTTATCCTTTGCTTGAGGCCAGAAACATTTCTATTGCGCCTACAAAATTGCATTTTAATGGCGCCGGACAAGTTCACCGTTACAGTTTGATTTTTCCGGCACTTCCAAAAAATGTAAAACAAATTGATGTCATTGAAAAATTAGCCGAAGGAAGTTACTTTAACTTTTTCAATGTGGCCTTGCAGCACAATACACCAACGGTCATTAGAATGATAAACGAAAATTAATATGGATAATACATTTACTAAAGGACAAATTGTGCG
>CAISYO010000191.1 GCA_903889745.1 uncultured Bacteroidota bacterium
CTAATTCGGGTTTAGATAAGTTTATCACTAAAATTGAAAACTCTGACCTTTACTTATTGAAAGTCAACGTGAACAATCCAAAACCAATAGTAAGTCTAATTAGAGGGCTTAAAGATGAAATAATAATTGATGGGTCGAGAGCCTTCATACAATACCTAAAAAACAAAAAAAGCGATAAAAATTAACCATAAATTATTACATTTGAAAACCAAGAAATAATAACAAAAACAATGTTTGAACAAACTTTTAAAAACATAGACGACATCTTACACAAAGATGCTGGATGCGGTAGTGAATTAGATTACGTTGAACAAACCTCTTGGGTATTGTTCTTAAAGTACTTAGATGATTTAGAAAAAGATAAAGCAACTGCTGCTGAATTAACTGGAAAACAATACAAGCCACTTATAGATACTGAATACCAATGGAATGTTTGGGCTGCACCTAAAGGAGCAGATGGCAAGATTGACCACAACGCTGCCTTAACTGGTGATGACCTTGCTGATTTTGTAAACATCCAACTATTTCCTTATCTTAAAAAATTTAAGGCAGATGCCGTTAGTGCAGATACTATTGAATATAAAGTGGGCGAGATATTTAGCGAACTAAAGAACCGCATACAAAGTGGTTATAACCTTCGTGAGGTAATTAACCGTATTGATGAACTTCGTTTCCGTACACACGCTGAAAAGCACGAAATGAGTCATTTGTACGAGTCCAAAATACAAAATATGGGTAATGCTGGGCGTAACGGTGGCGAGTACTACACACCAAGACCATTGATTACCACTATTGTAAAAGTGGTTGCTCCAGAAATAGGCAATACAATTTACGATGGTGCTGTGGGTAGTGCTGGTTTCTTATGTGAAGCTTTTGCATATTTACAAAACAGCAAAAAACTAACCACTACTGATGTAGAAATTTTACAGAAAAGAACCTTTTACGGTAAAGAAAAAAAGTCATTGGCTTATATTATTGGCACAATGAATATGATTTTTCACGGGATTGAAGCACCAAATATTGTACACGCCAATACCCTTGCCGAGAACTTAGCCGACATACAAGAAAAAGACCGTTTCGATATTATTTTAGCTAATCCTCCTTTTGGCGGTAAAGAACGTGCCGAAGTACAACAAAACTTTCCAATTAAAACGGGTGAAACCGCTTCCTTATTTTTACAACACTTTATTAAGATACTAAAGGCTGGTGGTAAGGCTGCTGTGGTAATTAAAAATACCTTTTTGAGTAATACCGATAATGCTTCTGTGGCATTGCGTAAAGAATTGTTGGAAAGTTGTGACTTACATACTGTATTAGATTTGCCAGGTGGAACTTTTACTGGTGCTGGTGTAAAAACAGTGGTGTTGTTTTTTGAAAAAGGAAGTGCTACTAAGAACGTGTGGTTTTACCAATTGAACTTAGACAGAAACTTAGGAAAGACAAATGCTCTAAACGAAAAAGATTTAGCTGATTTTGTAGCACTACAAAAAACAAAAGCTGAAAGCAACAATTCTTGGAGTATTGTAGTAAAAGATATTGACCAAACAACCTTTGACCTAAGTGCCAAAAACCCCAATAAAAAAGAAGAAGCGGCTTTACGCCATCCTCAAGAAATTTTGGAGCAAATCAAATCCTTAGATGAAGAAAGTGCTATTATTTTAAACTCAATTTTGGAACTGATATGAAACAAGGTTGGGAAGTGAAAAAACTGGGTGATGTTTGTGAATTATATCAACCAAAAACTATTTCATCAAAAGAAATGGTTGATGATGGTAAATACCCAGTATTTGGTGCGAATGGAATTATTGGCAAATACGATAAATATAATCACGAAGAACCACAACTATTAATAACTTGCAGAGGTGCAACTTGTGGCACAATTAACATTTCAGAACCAAAATCTTGGATAAACGGAAATGCAATGGTTGTTAGACCAAAGGATAATTCATTGAGCTTAAAATTCATTGAATACTTATTTCTTGGTGGAATAGATATTTCAAAAACCATTACTGGTGCAGCACAGCCTCAAATAACAAGGCAAACACTATCACCAGTTTTAATTTCTTATCCAAGTTCAATTCAAGAGCAACAACGCATCGTAGCCATATTAGACGAAGCATTTGCAGCCATAGCAAAAGTAAAAGCCAATAACGAACAAAACCTCAAAAATGCCAAAGAACTTTTTGAAAGTTATTTGCAAGGAGTGTTTGAGAATAAAGGTGAGGATTGGGAAGAAAAAAGTTTGAGCGAAATCTGTTTTAAAATAACGGATGGGAGTCATAACCCTCCAAAAGGGATAGATTTCAGTGAATATTTAATGATAAGCTCCAAGAATGTAAATAATGATTTTATAGATTTAGATTCACCCAGATATTTAAAAAAAGAAGATTTTATATCTGAAAACAAAAGAACAGAGGTTATTGAAGGCGATGTTTTATTAACAATTGTTGGTACAATTGGGAGAGTTGCAGTTGTAACTAACGAGCATAAATATTTTACTTTACAGAGAAGCGTTGCAGTTTTAAAACCAAACAAGGATATTATTTCATCAAGATTTTTAATGTTTTCCTTGAGAAATATTTTTGAAGAATTAAATGAAAATGCAAGAGGAGTTGCTCAAAAAGGATTGTATTTAAATCAGATTAGAAGTATAGAAATCTCAATACCTAAATTAAAAACTCAACAAATAATTGTTGAAAAAATTGATTATTTATTAACCGAAACAAAAAAATTGGAGGACATTTATCAAAACAAAATAAATGATTTAGAAGAACTCAAAAAATCAGTTTTACAAAAGGCGTTTAGTGGGGAGTTGAAAACAGCAAAAGTATTAGTATGAACGAATCAGAAACAAGAGCAGAACTTATAGACCCAAAGCTAAAAGCTAATGGCTGGGGCGTTGTGGAAGGTTCAAAAATCCTTCGTGAACGTTATGCGAAAATTACCGACGGTAAAATTCAAACTGGTGGAGTGCGTTCAAAACCAATGATAGCTGATTATATTTTAGTATATAAAGGCATTAAACTCGCCGTTGTAGAGGCTAAAAGCAATAAGTTAGAAGTTGGTGAAGGAGTTGCTCAAGCAAAAATTTATGCAGAGAAATTAAAACTTGAAACTGCATATAGCACTAACGGAAGAGAGATTTACAGCATCTGTATGAAAACTGGTGCGGAAGGTTTGGTAGATAATTACCTTACTCCAGAGGAATTGTGGCATAAAACTTTTGCAGTACAAAATGAATGGAGAGAAAAATTCGCAAATGTTCCATTTGAAGATAAAAGTGGTAGTTGGCAATTACGTTACTACCAAGAAATTGCGGTTAAAAACACATTAGAAGCATTAGCTAACAATAAGGAAAGAATTTTACTTACCCTTGCAACTGGAACTGGAAAAACGGCTATTGCCTTTCAAATTGCTTGGAAATTATTTCAAACACGTTGGAACTTAAAACGTGATGGAAGCCGCAGACCTCGTATTTTGTTTTTAGCAGATAGAAACATATTAGCAGACCAAGCATTTAACTCGTTTTCTGCATTTCCAGAAGATGCCTTAGTGCGAATTAAACCAAGTGAAATAAAGAAAAAAGGAAACGTACCTACTAATGGTAGTATCTTCTTTACCATCTTCCAGTCCTTTATGAGTGGTACTGATAAAGATGGCAATCCAGCTCCTTATTTTGGTTCTTATCCACCAGACTATTTTGATTTCATAATTATTGATGAGTGCCATCGTGGAGGAGCAAATGATGAAGGCAATTGGAGAGCCATTTTAAATTATTTTGCACCAGCAGTTCAGTTGGGTTTAACAGCTACACCTAAACGACAAGATAACGTAGATACCTACAAATACTTTGGCGAACCAGTTTATATCTATTCGCTTAAAGAAGGTATAAATGATGGATTTCTTACTCCATTTAAGGTAAAGCGTATTAAGACCACTTTGGATGATTATACTTATACCAGCGATGACCAAATAGTTGAAGGAGAAATAGTTGAAGGCAGAACCTATACCGAAAGCGATTTTAATATAAACATAGAAATAGTTGAACGTGAGGCATACCGAGTTAGAAAATACTTAGAGGAAGCAAATCAAAAAGAAAAAGCTATTATCTTTTGTGCAAATCAACCTCACGCAGCCCTAATAAGGGATTTAGTAAATCAATACAAAAAATCATCCGACCCAAATTATTGCGTTCGTGTTACTGCCAATGATGGTGAAATAGGAGAACAGTTTTTAAGAGAGTTTCAAGACAACGAAAAAACAATTCCTACGATATTAACTACCTCGCAAAAACTATCTACTGGTGTAGATGCAAGAAACATTCGTAACATTGTTTTGATGCGTCCAGTAAATTCAATGATAGAGTTTAAGCAAATAGTTGGTCGTGGTACTCGTATGTTTGATGGTAAAGAGTTTTTTACCATTTATGATTATGTAGATGCTTACCATCATTTTGCAGACCCAGAATGGGATGGTGAACCTTTAGAACCTGAACCAGATTCTGAACCAAAACAGCCTAAACCACCTTGTAAAATTTGCAATCAACGACCTTGCGAATGTGAGAAACCAGAAAAAGAACCTTGCGATATTTGCGGTGAATTATTCTGTAATTGCAGTAAGCAAAAAAAGGTTAAAATAAAGTTGCGTGATGGTAAAGAACGAGAAATACAATCAATGATTTCAACTTCCTTTTGGGGTGCAGATGGCAAACCAATTTCAGCAGAGCAGTTTTTGAATAATCTGTTTGGCGAATTGCCAAATCTTTTCAAAAGCGAAGCAGAATTAAGATCGCTTTGGAGCAATCCAATGACAAGAAAAGTTTTGTTAGAAAAATTAGATGCAGCTGGATTCCCTAAAAGTGATTTATTGATAGTTCAGTCATTAGTAAATATGGAAAACAGCGATTTATTTGATGTATTGGAATATGTTTTCAATGGCAACTACAATTCACTAACCAGAGAACAAAGAGTAGCGGCCTCACAAGCAACTATTTTTGCATTACTTGACAATAAACAAAAAGAGTTCATAGAATTTGTATTGAGTAAATACGTTGAAACTGGGGTTGAAGAACTCGACCAAGATAAATTACCAATCTTACTTACAAATAAATATCAATCATTGGAAGATGCTATAAGAGCACTGGGTCATACAGGTGAAATAAAAAAGCTTTTTGTAGATTTCCAGAAGTATTTGTATGAGGAGAGGGTGGCATAGGAACATAAGTATTAAAGGTTTATAGATGAATAATTAAAAAAAGTTATGATGAAATTTTTTAAAACAAGAGGTGAACGTATTTTTTTAGCTTTATATATAGCATGGTTATTTTGCTATGCATTTATTTCACAAGCAATTGGTATGACATACCTAGATGGGCTTATAATTCTTTTTGCTACACTCGCCCCCATTGTAATTTTTATTATGTACAAATTGATTTTTCAAAAAGATTAGTGATAAAAGTACCTGATAAACAACGTATTACTATTTTGAGAAAAAAATAATGAGATTTGGATTTATAGATTAATAATTAAAATCATTACATTATGAATGACGAATTAAAAAAACAAATTTTAGGACTTACTGTTAGAGAATTGGCAGAACTGATTGTTCAACCTCAAATTGTATTAAATGAAAAACCAATCAGTTCTGCTTCTGATGTATCAAATCTTAGATATAGCATTGGTAGATTAGATGTAAGAATTAATGAAGTTAGAAAAGACGTTGAATGGGGTAAAGAAAAAAAAACAGTGAGTGTTGTGACAGAATATGAAATTATTATGCCAGAAGGTAAACTTTGTTATGTTACTGAAAAATCAGAAATTCAAAAAATGCTAAAAGAAATAAATATGGTTATAGCAAAATATCAAAAATAATTAA
>CAISYO010000192.1 GCA_903889745.1 uncultured Bacteroidota bacterium
ATTTCTTATAGATTTTAATTAGGATTAAATAAAATCAAAAATGGTAAACAACTTCAAAATAGTTTTAGATAATTTTCTCAAAAGCCGAAAAGAGAAAATGAGTGGGAGTGATATATCATACCAAACTATTTGTAAGGATATTCCAAATGATATAAATGAACTAATAAGTAATAATGATAGGTATATAGTTGAAGGTTCAGTTGGAGTTGGCAATTGGGCTTCAGTACCGTGGGTTGCAATCTTTGATAAATTAGTTACAACTTCTGCTCAAAGTGGCTATTATCCCGTTTTTCTATTTAGAGATGATATGAGTGGATTTTATCTTTCATTAGGAATTGGTGTTACTAATGTTAGATTAGAGTATAAGAAGTCTAAAAAGATAGAAGAGGTATTAAAAATTCAGAGTTTCAATATGTATTCGCGCATAGAGGAAGTTCCAAAAGGTTTCTTCTCATCAACTGAAAAGCCAATACAATTAAGATTCACTAATACTAATAATACATCTTTAGCAAAGAATTATGAAGATGGTTGTGTTATTGCAAAGTTCTATCCATCAAATAACCTACCATCAGAGTTAGATTTAAAATTAGATATTCAAAATCTCTTAAAGGTATATGAGGACTTAACTTACAATACTCTATCAGATAGTGCAGATGAAGCGGTAGAACAAATTAAGGATTTTCCAAAGTTCGTTGGTGTTGAGAAACTGAAGGAAGTTAAACAACATATTAGAATTGAACGAAATCAGAGATTGATAAAGGAAGTTAAGAAAAGGAAAGGGTATGTGTGCGAGTGCTGTGGTATGGATTTTGAGAAGGTATATGGTGAAATAGGGAAGAACTTTATAGAGGCACATCACAAACAACCTATTGCAACATTAAAAGGTGATTTGGTAGAGTTAGATGCTGAGAAAGATTTTTATGTTCTTTGTTCCAATTGTCATAGTATGATACATAAGTTAGAAGACCCCTCTAATTTGGATGATTTGAAAAGTAGATTTAATAATTAAAATATTTGTTTATGAAATATCTTTATTTATTTGTTTTTATTTTTATAGTAAGTGAGAAAACAAATGCACAAAAATTGAATACAAAGGTTGACCCATACCTTAAAACAGAAATACGATGGACAGATAATGAAAAGTTGTATGAAAAATTAATTCAAAGGGTTTTTGTTAATTTAACAAAAATAGATAATGAGTATATTCTCAAATTTGAAAAATATAATGGAGATTTGATGAAATTTGATGTTTATAGTATTGCTAAAAATGATTTAGGAATAATTCTGCTAAAAAGTGGAGATACTGCAGTTATAAAATCTACTTCATATCAAAATTCAGATATTCAATATAATGCGAGTGAGTATAGGCACCAATATTATATAGCAGAATCTTCTTTAAATAAGATGATGGATGATTATCCTGTTTCTATTAGATTCTATGATATAAAAGGTTCTTCACACGAATTGCTATGGAAAGAAAGTAAGAGTTTAATTATTCCAAATCAAATACGATTAATGTTTAATCTTCCATTATTAGAAAATTGATTCTTCTATTTTTCAACTTTTGATTTTAGAATATATCTAATTGTAGAGCAATAAAACTGCTTTCCACCTCTCTTTGTTTTGTACTTTCTTTCGTTTAGGTATTTTGCTATCCCTTTACTACTCAACCCATCTTTGTGTAGTTTTTTGATTTTCCTAAGCATCTTTAATTCCTTCTCATTTTCCACCAATCTACCATCAACCTTATCATATCCGTATAAGTCGTTAGAATAGGGCTTATTTGTCGATTTTAACCCCCTTAGAACATCTGTTACCCTTTGAGAGGTAATTTCCCTCTCTAACTGAGAAAGGGAGCTTAAAATGGTTAAAAAGAACCTTCCATTGGGAGAGGATGTATCTATACTTTCTGATAGTGAATGAAAGGTTATCCCTTTTTGGTTCATTTTCTCAATGGAGGAGAGAGTATCCATAGTATTACGGGAGAAACGGCTTAAGGAATATACAACCACACCATCACATTCACCCTTCTTAACTATCTCTAATAACCTCATATAACCCTCACGATTGGAGTTTTTTCCACTTACCCCCTCATCCACTATCTCTTCGGATAAAATCAAATTATGGAGTTCGCAATACTGCTTAATC
>CAISYO010000193.1 GCA_903889745.1 uncultured Bacteroidota bacterium
GCTATTAGAATAAAAGAGTTAGAGTGTATGTTAAGGCTTAATAAACGAAGGAATAAAGCACTAATGTTTCATAAATTTTATATTGAATCACTTAGTAAAATTAGTACAAAACACTTTAAAGTAGCTTGTTTTGCCTCTGTTTCTAGTGTTTTAAAACAGTATGATTATATTGAAGAATCAAAAAAAGAAATGGATAAAGCTATTGAATTAGCAAATCATTCTGAAAATGATGAATATTCCTTTTCAAAGATTTCAGAAAATCTTATTGAACAAGAGCAAATTGAATTAGGAATAAAAATTGCAAAAGAAAATTTATCAATAGATGAACAACATGAGATTTTCTTTCTTGCAGTAAAATTATATGCTAGTCAGAAAAAATTTGATAAGGCAATTGAATTAATTATTTCGATGGAATTATTATCATATGTTAAAAAATCTTTAATTATTTGTGGAAAGAGTATTTCTGTAAATGATTTATTTCAGTTTAAAATTAATGAAATTGATAAAAAAATATCTTCAGTTATTGAAGGGTATATATTGGGGAATGCATATACTTTTGTTACTAAAAATCAAAAATGTCTGGCATTCCTACTTTTAGGCAATGATGCAAAAAATATTATGGAATATTTATATCATTTTGCATCTCAATTGATTTTCATTGATAAAGATTTTAATTCTGAGGTTCTTTCTATCTTGTCAGAAGTAATAAATATAGAAGAATTTATTGAAATATCTGTATCTTGAAAATTATAAAGACCTAAAAAACTAAAAATAAAAAATTATGAAATTCAAAAACTTCAAAAACCTCCCCAACCGCTTACAGACAAAAACCGAAGCGGTACAAGAAGAAAGAGATGAATACGCTGCAGATGAATTGATTGAGTTAGGAGAGGAGATCTTAAATCAGCTCGCTGCAATGGGCTTCGCAGCTTATCTGCAACAACGCAAACAAAAAGAAGTGTATAATGATTTTTTGATAAATCTTTTTACTTCTAAAGGTCACGATTACAATGCGGGGCCACTGTATCGCTGGGCTGCTAATATGCTATTGGAAGCAGATGGTGAATTGGCAGAGAAACTTCGGCCATTTTTTTGGCAACTAAAAGATGGTAAAAAAGTTTTGAATGGAGAGATTCATCATTTAGCTTCATTGCGTAACGAAGTAATGCATGGTTTTTTTGTATTACCTCCCGAACGTAATAATGAAGAAGCAGAAAAAATGGCTTCAGTTTTAGAGTCTTTAATGAGCGCAAATCTATTTGAACAAAACTGGGGAACATTTCATTTCCTAAGCGAAAAAGGTTTTAATGGAAAATGGAACATAACAGAAGATGCTTGGCAACAATTTAATAATTGTTATGCTTTTGGCACACTTGCCGAGCGCATTCGTTTTGAGTATGGTGGGGAATTTAATATAGAAGAAGAAAAACTTGTGAATACGGCAGTTAAACCAAACACTAACTTCAATAATTTAATAACAGAATTTCTAGCAAAAAACAAAAAGGGCGCACTTTCTATATGGCACAGGCCTAATGATGAAAGTGGACTCGAAGCATATAGATCAACAATTCAATTAATTGAAAAAGA
>CAISYO010000194.1 GCA_903889745.1 uncultured Bacteroidota bacterium
AAATAGTCCAACAAATGAAAATTAAAGAAAAAATAATTTCTCTTTTTGAAACTAAAAAAGAATTAAGTGTTTCTGAAATTACAGACACACTTTTTGTTTCAAAGCAAATGGTTCATTTGGTTTTGAATAAATTATTGGAAATTGGTTTTGTTGAAAAATTCGGACGAACACCAAAAACCATATACAAGCTTAAAGAAGTTTCTATTAAAGAAATAGAATCAAATATTCTGGTTTCTAATGAAAAACAAAATTTTCTTATTAAGAATTTTTTGATGATTTCAGAAATTGGTCAAATCCTAACAGGTTTAGAAGGTTTTGAAAATTGGTGTAGTAAACGAAAATTACCACTTGAAAAAACAATTGATGAGTTTATGTTAACCAAAGAAAAATATAATCAATATTTTGATAATAACGGTTTAATTTCTGGTTTAAATAAACTAAAAAACACTAAAGGTTATGATGTTATTTTTATGGATGAAGTATTATATTTAGACTTTTATGCAATTGAAAGATTTGGTAAAACAAAACTTGGAACCATCTTACATTATGCTAAACAAGGGCAAAATAAAATGTTAATGAGATTATTAATTGAGGAAATTAAACAAAAAATCCAAATTATTATAGAACAATATAATATTGACGCTATTGCTTATGTACCGCCAACTATAAAACGTGAAACACAATTAATGAAAGTGTTAGCAAATGGATTAAAAATTAATTTACCCGCAATAGATATTGTTAAAATAGGCGGTATAATTCCTGTTCCACAGAAATCATTAAACAAATTAGAAGAGCGAATTAATAATGCAGAAAATACTTTTGTAGTTCGTGGAAACGTTTCGTATAATAATGTTTTATTGATTGATGACGCCGTTGGTTCAGGTTCAACCTTAAACCAAATCTCCGGAAAAATTAAAAACAAAAAATTGGCTAATAAAATTATTGGGTTAGCAGTTGTTGGAAGTTATAAAGGTTTTGATGTAATTACTGACGTATAAAAAAACCACCAATTGTAAAATTGATGGTTTCGTTTTGTCAATCTGAACTTTTCAGATTCTACTAATTTTTAAGCCTCACTTGTGTCGCTTGGATTATAATCTGCCGAAGTAGGATTATCTTTTTTCTTTGCTCGCTTCGGCTGATTTTTCATCGTTTCACCAATTTGGTTACTGGCTGTAAAACTCGCAACCATATTGTTTAACATATCGCTTCCAGCTTGTGGAGAATTTGGTAATAAAATTAAATTACTATTTGTATCAGCTCCAATAGCTTGTAAAGTATCATAATGTTGTGTTACCACGATTAATGCCGAAGCTTCTTGCGAGTTAATTCCTACATTATTTAACACTTCTACACTTTCTACTAATCCACGAGCAATTTCTCTTCTTTGGTCTGCAATACCTTGTCCTTGAAGTTTTTTACTTTCCGCTTCTGCTTTTGCTTTTGCTACAATTCTAATACGTTGTGCTTCTGATTCAAATTCCGCTGCTGTTTTTTCTCTATCGGCAGCATTAATTCTGTTCATCGCATTTTTTACTTGAATATCTGGATCAATATCGGTTACTAACGTATTGATAATATCGTATCCGTAAGTGGTCATAGATTCGTTCAATTCACGTTTTACTGCAATAGCAATGTCGTCTTTTCTTAAAAATACATCATCTAAAATCAATTTTGGAACTTCAGCACGAACGACATCAAATACATAAGCCGTAATTTGATCGTGTGGATATTCTAATTTGTAAAATGCTTCGTAAACTTTACTTTGAATTACGTTAAACTGAACCGAAACTTTCATTTTAATAAAAACGTTGTCTTTTGTTTTCGTTTCAATAATAACGTCTAATTGTTGAATTCTAAGATTTACTCTTCCGGCAATTCTATCAATTACAGGAATTTTTAATTGTAAACCAGAACTTCTAATGCTT
>CAISYO010000195.1 GCA_903889745.1 uncultured Bacteroidota bacterium
AGAGTAGACTCTAGCATTTGTTTTTGATTGACGTAGTATACTTATGTCTACGTCATCGATTTTTTTTTCCATGATAGAAAAATTTACTGTGAACAATATTTCAAATAACTGTCGCCTGTAATACACTCGAGTAAGGCGAATCGCTTGGTTTTAATCGAGGTCGGTTTTGTGAGTGCATCTAAGGCGCTCTGATATTCTTTTTCATTTTTATAAATTTTACAAATACACAATTACGGTTATGTATCATGCTTGGGCAAAAAAATTTACACTGTTTTATTACTCAATTTTTCACGCATGACTTTTATAAATTCTTTTTTAATATCTGTGTCTGATATTGTTTCAATTAGCTTATCGCCTCTTTTAATCGTTTTCCTAAGTTCTAATTTCACTGGCTCGTTTGTTTTTGTATCAAATACCTTGAATACAGCTCGAGCAATTTCATTTTCTACATTGTCTTTTCCAATTTTCACTTTTGACTTATATAAACTTGGCGCAACTATTGTTGATACTACATCTGCCTCATTTAATAGTTTTTTTAGATCATTAGCCAAATTATTGATTTCAGGAGTTGATTGTATTGCACTATCAAGTTCAATATATTTTTCCTGTATCCTTTTATCTAATTCAACTAATTTATCATATTCAGATACCGTGCCTAGTTTTTCATAAATTTTTAAGCCCTTTTCATCTGTCTCGTTTTCAATTTTACTAATATACTTCCTAGTTTGGTCTCTGACCAATTCGGTGTATGCTTTAAAATTTGGTATTAACATGACGTTTATTTTGTAATATTTTACAAAGCTAGTAAAAATACTAATACAAAACTCAGTATGTGTATTTTATTTTCAAAATACTTGACTTTCTCATGGATTTTGTTTATACTTTAAGTAGTTATACTAACCGCAACGGTTGTTCAGAAATAAACTTAAATAAATGATAGCCAGATGTTTAGCAGATTCAATAAAGGGATTACAGGGACAAAATCGGACGGGGTACTGGATTTCCCCAAGCTTATAAAAATAATCCAAAATAACCCCCAAAGAATCGAAATTGAGGGGATTAGGCAGCTCAGGTCTGATGGTAATAATGAGTACAAGGCTCTAAAACGACAGCTGCCTATTTTCACACCCAACTGTCTTGTCCATGAACGTGCATTGGAGGGTGAAAATTTTAATATCAATTTCATCTCATTCTCTCAGTATATCTATTTTGATTTCGATATTGATATGAACGTAGATGATTTTAAGCGGTACATGGTAGACAAGTATAAGGATAAGGCTTCACTAATATGTATATCATCGAGTAAAGGTGGAATATCTATCTTATTTAAAGTTTCAAATACACTAACTAAAGATAATTTTTTACACGCATGGACATACATTAGAGATAATATATTTACAGTTGAAAAGGACATGATTGATGAGCGTTGTAAAAATATTGGAAGAGTACTACATATAAGTTATGACCCAGATGTGTATTATAGTTATGAAAATGAACTCGAGTTGGACTTGAATACTAATAGTATAATTAATGAAGATGAGTATAAAACACAGTCTATATACAACCATACATACAATAGACCTAGTTTTACATCAGAGAAGATAACATTTAATGAAGCACTAGCGCATGTAAATTTAAAAACTCAGTACACAGTTACAAACTCATTAGTTGATTTGAATCCAATACCATTTGCTGAAGTTAGATTTCCAAGAGTAATTACAGATGGTAACAAGCGAAGGGTATTTAGTGGAGTTATGTACACACTAAAATATTTAAAGCCTGATATTGAGTTTAAATATTTCTATAAAGTACTACAGGAGATTAATAACAATTTCGCTAAGCCTAAAATGGAAGGGCATGAATTGAAGAGGCTTTGTGAGCTGCACTTTGATAACATTGCACCTGATGACCTGGTTGATTTTCC
>CAISYO010000196.1 GCA_903889745.1 uncultured Bacteroidota bacterium
ATTTATACCATTTTTGCTGTATTATTATATAATTTATGTAAACTATGTAACTGAAAACACAAACGGATATTTATTATTTTGGTATTTTTTCTTTTTTTGGTCGATGTATGGTTTTGTAGCGGTTTTGCCTTATTATTTTAAAAACGCATTTTACAATATATTAGATTTGTTCGCAAAGAATTTTTTTGGTGTATTTTTGAGTTATATAATATTTTCTGGAAACTATTGAGACGTGATTATGTATAATATTTGTTTATAAATAATCAGTATTTGAAAGTGTAAACTAAACCGCTGCGATCGCGCATGTTATTCTTCTTCGTAAACAAATTCTTCCTCCTCCTCTTCAACATCCTTATCTGTGATTCCTGTCGCATTCTCCTTGATGTATTTTTCAATATACCTATAAATGCGGCTAATATCCAACTTTCCGATTTCATACATTTCGGTTAATCGATTAAGTTCGGCGTCATTATCCGTATTCTTCAGATCAATAAAAAATCCAAACAGGTCCTTCTTATCCATTCCCAACACCTGGCATAATTTTTGAATAAATAGCGAGTTATTGTATTCTGTGGAATACTTGGTTAAAACCTTGGTGAATCTGGTTTCTGTTGGATTACAAGGCTGCTTCTGCGTGAATGATTCGTGATACATCTTGTTATTTTTCAGCGTTTTAATCAAGGAGCTCATTTCGTTAAACTGCCAAATTTGTTTTTGAAATGTAATTCTATCAATATAATCCGCAAAACAGACATTTTCTAACTGATTAATATAAAATGGTATCGATACCTTCTTATCCGCCTTGTCGATAACATCAATTAGATTTTCGTGCCACAAGAGTCCGACGCTTGTTCTATCCGTTTCATTCATAACGCTATTATGCTCTGCCACTGTATAATACTTATTAAATAAATTTCTCGTTATTTTTTTCGTATCATCACTATAAGACTTGATTCGCAGTATATTATCAATCAAATATTCGGTGAAAAATTCCGGCTTATTTTTATAAATGGTATATATGCCGTGAAGTTTTCTTAAGTCTCCCTGAACAAATGTGGCTATTCTTCCCTTAATGTCTTGGTCGATGCTGGGTAAAAGCGGCATAACTATATTTGTTACTTGTGGTAATGTAGGAGTCTTAAGCTCTATTGTGTTACACACCTTCATAAGCTCTTTGATTTTTTTATCTACTTTATAGTTTCCGATGCATATAATCGGGTTTATTGTAACTTCTTCCAACTTTTGTTTTTTAGTCTTTTTAGGACGGATTAATTTGATTAAGGTGTTGATGCCTCCCTTATCTCCGTTATTCATACCATCAATTTCGTCCATAATAATTGCGAGTCTTCGCGCCTTTTTGTTAAATAAACTCATAATATTTCTATCCGCCATATTATGCTTTGTGATATCTTCAATCACGGATGTATTTCTGATATCTCCGGCATCATATTTTATAATATCATAATTCATTTCCTTCAGGATTTTAGTAACAAATGTAGTTTTGCCTGTTCCTGGATCGCCAAATACATAAATGCCCCTTTTCAAAAGAACATCATTTCTATTTGCCTCGAAGTTGCGCAATATACTCCTA
>CAISYO010000197.1 GCA_903889745.1 uncultured Bacteroidota bacterium
AAAATTATTTTTAGTTTATCTAATAAAACTAATTGATATTTAAAAAATTTTGTGAATCAAAAAGCGAGCTTTCTTTACCCTCAATCATAATTAAAATTCTATAATTCCCTTTCACTATTTCATTTTTATTTATTGTACGTATTCAAACTAAATTGAACTTTTCCTAAGAGAGTATTTAGTTAATAATTCAAAGATAAATGTTTTTTTTGATTTGTTGTTAATTTTTAAATTTAAAACCGTTGCAGGTATATTCTTATAATCAAAATCTTCAGGTAAATCTTCTGTAGAGCCATCATTAACAGCTATAACAAAAAAATTATACTGCTTTAAATCTTGTTTGTGATTACTAATTTCCTGAATCAAGACAGCAAAACTTTCCCAGTCATTATAAACAGGTGTTAAGCAATAGATGTTTTTCTATTGATTCATGTTTAATAAATTACTCTTCCTCTAAATACTTCTTCCACATCTATAATTGGCGGCACGTTTTCTAAAACAACGTTACCCGTTGCAAAAATAGTTCCTTCTATTTTTTGAACAGGATAAACCATCATATCGTTTGACCCTCTATGATATACTTTTATATTTTCAACTTGTAAATTTTCTCCATAAAAACGCCCGTTACCAAAATAAAAATTCAACAACATTTCATTACAATGCCCAATAATGTAAAAATTAGAAACGTTATTGTTTTCAACTACAAACTGTCCGTTATTAATTTCTAAATGAAAATCTCCTGTTCCAGAGCCGTCTCCATCATCTCCTATCGAAAATAATCTGACAATTGGCGAATGCAACACTCCCTCAGATTCAATTTTTTGTTCCGTTTTACAATGCAATTCTAATTCAGAAATTATTGGTAAAAGAGTTCCGTCTGGTAAGGTTACATACACTTTTGTTTCTCCATAATCGCGGGCTATATTACAAGTCGAATTGTCTTTAACTACTAACATATTTCCTTCTAATTTCACTTCCAAATTATCAAGAATATTTTCTGATGTTATGACTTTAACTTCATAATTTGTACCTTCTTTGATGACCAACCCAACTCCGTCATACACTTTTATTTTAGAAAAATTTACTAAAGGAAATGTTTGTGTAACTTTATTGCCGTTCCCTTTGAAACAATCTTCGGAAATACCACAACTAGTTGCAAAAACCATGCAACAATAAACAACAATATGTAAAACTATTTTTTTCATGTTTATAATCGCACTCCAATAGTGGCTTCAATAGCTTCTGCTCTACCACCGTGGGTTTTTAATCCAATGCCTGTAAAGATATTTTTGTAAAGATAGTATTTTGCTCCTATTCTTTGATAAATATCAACTTCATAATCAAAAGGTTTATAAATATAATAACCTATTTGCGTTTCAATAGATAATTTATTAATAAATAATTCATGCCCAACAAACAATCCAATTCGTTTATAATCGGTTTTAGGGTCGGTGTATGATTTATGCCCTTCAGGAAATGCGACTGATACAAACTTTATATAATCTTCTAAATAGCGCGAAAAGAAAATATCTGTTCCTAATTGTAACGCGCTTTTTCGACCAATTCTTTTATCAGCATATAAACCAATATGATAAAATTTACGTTGGCCTATGTGTGGAACTGGTCCTTCAGAAATACCTGTTCTAAAAGCAATATTATATTTAATTCGCTCTTTAAAAGTTGCCGATGAAGGCATTGAATAAACTATAATTTCTTGGTTCTCCTCAAGATTATAGTTTAATCCTACGTTAAAAGCAATAGTATTAATCCCGCTATTTGGCGCTTTGAATCTTCCGTTTGAAAAATGGGTCAACATAAAACCTGCTTGAACTCCTATTTTATCAATAATATTTTCCATTTTATATTGTAATAAAAAGTAAGTATTATCCATTACTTTGGTGCCAAAAGCGTTGTTTTTATTATTGGATTCTTTATCATAAGGATTAGATGTAATGCCTATTCCTTGTGAAATTCTGAACATTAGTTGTCGTTTGAAAAAATAAAAATTATAATGCACTCCTATTGCGTGATTAACCCCCAAGTACTGGTTTTTAAAATCTAAATAATGATAGGAAATTCCGTAATCCGGATAATTATATATGCGTTGCCATTCTTTTTTACCAAATGTTTTCCAGTTATAACTTAACAAAAAACCATCGGGATGACCTGTAATTAAATGACTAATAGAATTAGTATGTTTGTAGATATTACCTCTAAAAAATTGCACATCAAAATAGCTTGATGCTTTTTCTTGTGAAAATGATATAAAGAACGTAAAACAAAATAGTAAAATTATTTTTTTCATGCATTTACAATAGATTAATACCTCTTACTAAACTTGTTTTCCATTCATTTACTTCAATATTGAATATGTTTTTAATTTTGGTTTTATCCAAAACACTATATGCTGGTCTTGATGCCGGTGTTGGATAAGCCGAAGTTGGAATAGGTTTTAAATCCATTTTTAGTTCTTTTTGCTTAAATATTGCTGCCGCAAAATCATACCAAGAACATTTCCCTTCATTGGAAAAGTTGTAAATACCGAAGGTGGAGAGTGATGGGTGATGGGTTATAGGTGATTGTATGATTGTAAGTAAGGCTTCAGCTAAATCAACAGCGTTTGTTGGTGTGCCGATTTGATCTGAAACTACAGATAAACTATCTCTTTCAGAAGCCAATCGCAACATGGTTTTCATAAAATTTGCACCAAATTGTGAATAAACCCAAGAAGTACGAATTATAAAATGTTTATCCCAAGTGTTTTGAATAGCAATTTCGCCTTCTAATTTAGTTTGTCCATACACACTTTGGGGATTTGGAAGATCAGATTCTAAATATGGTGTTTTTGAAGTGCCATCAAAAATAAAATCTGTGGAAATGTGAAGTAAAATAGTGTCGTATTCTTTGCAGACTTCGGCTAAATTTTTTGAACCTATACAATTGATTAAATGTGCTTTTTCAGGTTCGCTTTCGGCTTTGTCAACAGCTGTATAAGCAGCAGTGTTGATGCAAAATTGTGGTTTATATTTTAAAAAAGCGTTGGTACAACTTTCGATATTTGTAATATCAATTTCATAATAATCAGTATAAATAAACTGAATTGTTGGATATTTATTAGCAATAAACTTGATGGATTGTCCTAATTGACCGTTTGCGCCTGTTACGAGTACTACCATACTTTATTGCAATTTTGTAATGTAGGCAGTACTAAATCTTTATCTGAAATGATCAAATCTTTGAAAGGAAAATTCCAATTGATATTTAGAGTTTCGTCATTAAATATTAATCCTGCTTCACTTTCTTTATTATAAAGATTATCGCACTTATAAAAAAATGTAGCGGTTTCGCTTAGTACTAAAAATCCGTGAGCAAATCCTCTTGGTATAAAAAATTGCAATTTATTTTCTTCCGAAAGTACTACTGCTTCATATTGTCCATAGGTTTTAGAATCAGGTCTTAAATCTACAGCAACATCTAAAACTTCACCTAGTATTACTCGTACTAATTTAGCTTGTGCATGGACCCCGCACTGATAATGCAATCCTCTTAAAACGCCTTTGGAAGAGAATGACTGATTGTCTTGAACAAAAGTTACTTTTTGTCCAATTCCTTCCTGAAAAGTTTTTTCATTAAAACTTTCCATAAAATAACCCCGTTCATCTTTGATTATTTTTGGTTCCAGAATAAAACATCCTTTTAATTTGGTTTCTATAAATTTCATATGTTCAATGTGTCAATTAGTCAATGTTCAATGTGCCAATGTTCACGTACAACTAATTAATTGACATATTGGCTAATTGAGAAATTGAGAATTAAATAATACTCATTAAATGAGTTCCATAACCACTTTTTAATAATGGTTCGGCTAATTTTTTTAATTGGTCTGCATTAATAAATCCCATTTTATAAGCAGCTTCTTCGATTGCGCCAATTTTTAACCCTTGGCGTTCTTCTATAACTTGAACAAATTGTCCAGCTTGCATTAATGATTGAAATGTTCCTGTATCTAACCAAGCCGTTCCTCTGTCTAAAATAGAAACTTTTAAATTTCCTTGTTCTAAATACGCTTTATTAACGTCTGTAATTTCTAATTCACCTCGATGACTCGGTTTAATGTTTGCGGCAATGTCAACCACTGAATTATCATAAAAATAAATTCCGGGTACAGCATAATTTGATTTTGGATGGTTTGGCTTTTCTTCAATAGATAATACTTTTCCAGCCTGATCAAATTCAACTACTCCATAACGTTCTGGATCTTGAACATGGTATGCATAAACAATGCCGCCGATTGGATTGTTGTTTTCTTGTAATAATTCGGCTAAACCTGTACCATAGAAAATATTATCTCCTAAAATTAATGCAACTTTATCGTTTCCAATAAATTCTTTTCCAATAATAAATGCTTCGGCTAAACCATTTGGGTGTTCTTGAACCGCATATTCAAATTTACAACCCAATGATTTTCCGTCGCCTAACAATTGACGGAATAATGGTAAGTCGTGTGGTGTTGATATTATTAATATTTCACTGATTCCTGCCCACATCAATGTGGATAATGGGTAGTAGATCATTGGTTTATCATAAATAGGCATTAATTGTTTGCTTACCGCTAAAGTTAAAGGGTGTAAACGTGTTCCTGAGCCTCCTGCTAATATAATTCCTTTCATATTTTTAGTTTATTTTATTTAAAGTTTAAAGTTTCAGGTTGGTTTAACTTGAAACAAAAATAACTTTAAACCTGAAACTTTTTTAAATACCATTCAATTGTTTTCCTGATGCCTGTTTCGAAATTTTCATCTGCTTGCCAGCCTAATTCATTTTCAATTTTAGTAGCGTCAATAGCATAACGCAAATCGTGTCCAGGTCTATCTGTTACAAACGTGATTTGGTCTTGATATTTTCCTTCAGATTTTGGTTGAAGTTCATTTAAAATTGAACAAACTACATCAACTATATATAAATTATTTCTTTCGTTTCTTCCGCCAATATTATATGTTTCACCAGATTTTCCGGTTTTAAATGCTAACTCTATTCCTTTACAATGATCTAAAACATATAACCAATCGCGAACATTTTTTCCATCGCCATAAATGGGAATATTTTCACCTTTAAGTGCTTTTCTTATGATAGTAGGAATTAATTTCTCATCGTGCTGTTTTGGTCCGTAATTATTAGAACAATTAGTTGTTACTACATTCATTCCATAGGTATGAAAATAACTACGAACAATCATGTCTGAACCTGCTTTTGATGCAGAATAAGGGCTATTTGGCGCATAAGGCGTGGTTTCTTCAAACAAACCCGTTTCACCTAATGTTCCATAAACCTCATCAGTAGAAACGTGATGAAAACGCGCGTTTATAAAATCTGGATTATATTGATTTGGCGCAGACATCCAAAGTTTCCTTGCTGTATCTAACAAATTAAATGTGCCTAAAACATTGGTTTTAATAAAAGCTTCTGGACCAGAAATCGAATTATCTACATGGCTTTCGGCTGCAAAGTGAATCACATCGTGAAATTGATATTTTTGGAATAATTCTTCTACAAAATTTCTATCACAAATATCACCTTGCACAAAAGTATATCTAGGATGGTTTTCAAATTCTGATACATTTATTAAATCACCAGCATAAGTAAGTAAGTCCAAATTTATTACATGATAATTTGGATTGTTTTCAATAAAATAGGGTATAAAATTTGACCCAATAAATCCGGCTCCACCGGTAATTAAAATAGTATGCATTATTCTTTAATTCTAATAATTTGTTTTTTGTAAAGTACATTAAAATTATATAAAATTACATACAAAATTATAAACAATATAGGTAAAAATAATTTCATCTTATGGTTCAGCCCTTTTGTATTAATGTTATTAATTGAAACATTTTGTGTTTTAATTATTTCTTCAAACAAACTTCGATTTAAAAATAAATACTGCTTTTCTTTAATTAATTGATCTTTTTTATTAATAAGCTCACTAATCCCTTTTTCTTCAGAAAAAGATATGTTTCCGCCTTTGTTGTTTGATAAATTTAGAGGAAAATATCAAACTGAAGCACTGAAGGAGGTTTCAATAAAAAGTTAAAATTGACTTTTATCAGATATATCGCTTTATTGTTTAGAGCATGTGAATTCACACAAAACATTGTTGCGCAGTAATCACATCACAGTTTCTGTTTTTCTCTCTCCTTACCTGTTTGTGGGATATAGTCACATTGCTTGCTTAATTCGCTCATATTGTTTCCACTGTAACTTCTGTAACTTATATTTTTAATTCCAAGTCAAATGGATGCAACATGGTTAAAGCTGCTTTTCACAAAAGTTTTGGCTGTAATCAGCCATTTAGTTTTTTCGGTGCAAACCACTTTCAGCCTGTCAGT
>CAISYO010000198.1 GCA_903889745.1 uncultured Bacteroidota bacterium
ATTGATGTCATTGAAAAATTAGCCGAAGGAAGTTACTTTAACTTTTTCAATGTGGCCTTGCAGCACAATACACCAACGGTCATTAGAATGATAAACGAAAATTAATATGGATAATACATTTACTAAAGGACAAATTGTGCGATTTAAAAGATACAAACGCCGCCCTGATGAAAAAGAAGCCTATTTTGTGGTTATACAAGAAGCCACGCCTAAACAAGAAATGGTGCTTTATACTTTGAATACCAACCGATTGTTTGATGCTGGGGCAACAGTAATACCCGATTATCCAGACGAAGATTTGGAAATTAGGTTACTTAGACCACAATCTTTATTTGAAGAAGAGGTAACACTCATTAAAGGCCGCACCAAAAGCGAACTCACCGGTGTCATTTTTGACTGCACTAAAGACGAGGAATACCTGACGTTTGCCATGGTGAATGGCTTTCTGGAATCTAATGCTAAATTTGATTATTACACTTCAAAAAACCAATTATTACGCGGCAAACTCTATGTTGCCTTGCATTATTAATCTAAAACTTGAACCTGATGAAAAATGTTAAAACTTTTGCAAAATATGCGGCTTACGGACTGATGATTTCTATAATTATGGGTGCCTTTGTGCATTTGTATGGCTTTTTATTTGACTCGTTCTATGCGTTTCAAGACCTGTCTGTTTCCACTAAAGCCGTTTTACTATTAACTATTCCCAACGGTATGCATTTGTGGATTATTAATAACATAGAACGCTATACCAACCACACCAACCCCTACTACAAAATCATTTTTGGTTTGATGGCTAATTATTGGTTGGGTTGCATTTTGAGCTTTGTGGTTTTGTGTTTGGTATGGCTATTGAATAGTATTGTGTCTCTTCCCTTTCTGGAACGAATGAGCGAAGATCATTTTTTCTCCTTGAGTTTGTTGTTTGGTGTACCGGTGGGGATTTTAATTTATCTCAAACTTAAGAATGTAAATAACAACAAACAATAAAATACCATGACAAAAGAACAACGTTTAACAGCTACCCAAATAATTAAAGAATACCAAGATTTATTTTATGAGAAACCGATTATCGTTGATATGGGCGATCGCAAAATAACACTAAAGAGAAATGGGCCCGTATTGCATCCTCATTATAAGATACTAAAGAATGGAAGTATTCTTTTTGGAGTGGGAACAGAATACACCGAATACGGTATGCCTGTAATTGGTATAAATAGTTGGAAGATAATTACCTCAAATGGCGCTATAATTAACCGTGTTGAATATACCCAATATGAAAAGGAACTAACCCAGCAATCAGTTGAAATAAGTAGCTTTAATTCTGGTGGAGATTTAATACGATTTATATAATGAAAATAGAAAAACAATACTATAAGAATTTTCTTGTCCATGCGATTAGCATACTTGATTTAGACTTGATTAAACAAATCCTCAAAGCAGTACCCACGAAAAAAAAAGACAAAGTAGAAATGAACTTCTACCTTCGTAATTTTAAAGTAATTATTAGAAACAAATTAGAAAAATTTGACACTCATTTTGAAGTAAAACATGGCAAAAGTAAAACCTCCAATGCATACATCTATACCTTTACCGCCAACTACAGCCGTAAAAATTTTTCCATAAAATTTATTGACGCTGCTAATGGCATGTTTTTTATTGAAGAGTGTCATTATAAGAAAAATTCAAAGTCCATTAACTTTTCGAATTTTGTAGGCGATGATATTGAGGTGCCGTTTTAGGGGATTTAATACATTAAAATAAGAAAATGCAATGACGCTAAGTTTATTTTTTTATTTGGGAAAAAATGTTTAATATTGAGAAGAAATAATTAAGAAAATAACTATAATACTTGAA
>CAISYO010000199.1 GCA_903889745.1 uncultured Bacteroidota bacterium
GCTTTAGAAATTAAAATTTCTGTAAAAGCAGGTGGTGATAAATTGTTTGGTTCAGTTACTAATGCTAACATTGTTGAAGCATTAGAAGCTAACGGTCATTCAATTGATAAAAAATTCATCACAAGCGGTGTTGTAAAACGTGTGGGTAAATATACTGCTACAGTAAGATTACACAGAGATGTTATTGTTGAATTACCTTACGAAATCGTAGGAGAAAAAGCATAATTTTTCTAAAAATATAAATTAGCTCCGAATTTTTCGGAGCTTTTTTTTATATTTACCTCATGAAGTATGCAAGATTAACGAAAGAACAGTTAGAAGAATTACATCCCGAATTTATTACGTTTTTGGCTACTCAATCCATTGATAAAATCGAATGGGATGACATCAAAAAAAATCGTCCGAATGTAGCCGAACAAGAAATTGATATTTTTTCTGATATGATTTGGGAAAAAGCATTAACGAATGTTTCGCATATCGATCATTTTTCTAAAAACTATATTTTTCTTTTTAAATGTTATCAAAATGAAGTTTTATCATTCGTAATTAAAACTAATAATCCACAAATCGACTTTGTTTCTGCTGATGGAATTCAATGGTTGTCTGAAAATTTATTTTCTGATGAAGTTGAAATTACAAGAGGTAAAAAAGATATTTCAGAAAATAGAAATGAATCGTTATTTGAAATCATCAAGCAAGGCGGAATCATCAGTAAAGGAGAATTGTTTACCAAATTAGACAGCCTAATCAATCAGTAACTATGAATGTTTTAGAGATAATTAAGAATTTAAGAGAGGCATTAAATCAGCATAATTATAACTATTATGTGTTGGATAAACCTACAATTTCCGATTTTGAATTTGATCAAAAACTAAAACAATTACAAGATTTAGAAGCGCAACATCCTGACTATTTTGATGAAAATTCGCCTACGCAACGAGTGGGAGGTAGTATTACCAAGAATTTTGAAACGGTACAACATGAATACCGCATGTATTCGTTAGACAATTCCTATTCCATTGAAGATTTACAAGATTGGGAAACCCGAATTCAAAAGGTTTTAGGCGATGTTCCGTTAGAATATACATGCGAATTAAAATATGATGGTGCTTCAATTAGTATTACCTATGAAAATGGGCGATTAGTTCGTGCAGTTACACGTGGCGATGGTTTTCAAGGTGATGATGTAACCAATAACATCAAAACAATCAAAGCTGTTCCTATTCATTTAAAAGGTGATTTTCCTGATAAATTTGACATTCGTGGCGAAATAATTCTTCCGTTTGCCGGATTTGAAAAAATGAATCAAGAGTTGATTGAAATTGGCGAAACACCGTATTCAAATCCAAGAAATACCGCTTCCGGAAGTTTAAAATTGCAAGATAGTGCCGAAGTGGCTAAACGTCCGTTAGATTGCTTGTTGTATTTTGTAATTGGAAATAATTTGCCTTTCAACACTCAATTTGAAGGCTTGCAAAAGGCAAGAGATTGGGGATTTAAAGTGCCAAATCAATCTAAATTAGCTAAAAATTTGAACGAAGTTTTTGAGTTCATTCGTTTTTGGGATACGCATCGACATGATTTACCTTTCGAAACGGACGGTGTAGTCATTAAGGTTAATAATTTACAACATCAAGATGAGTTAGGTTACACAGCAAAATCACCACGATGGGCTATTGCGTATAAGTTTAAAGCCGAGCAAGTTACGACCACATTAAATTCAATTACCTACCAAGTAGGGCGCACAGGAGCGATTACACCCGTAGCGAATTTAGAACCTGTGCAATTGGCTGGAACCATCGTAAAACGAGCTTCATTGCATAATGCGGACCAAATCGAAAAGTTAGATATTCGAATTGGCGATGCCGTTTTTGTTGAAAAAGGAGGCGAAATTATTCCGAAAATTATTGCAGTTGCTCAACGTGGAAATCAATCAGAGCCAACGAAATATATAACTCATTGTCCAGAATGTCAAACGGAATTATTTAGAACTGAAGGCGAAGCGAATCATTTTTGTCCAAATTTTTATGGTTGTCCGCCTCAAATTATTGGAAGAATTCAGCATTTCATTACGCGTAAAGCCATGGATATTGATGGTTTAGGTGGCGAAACAGTGGCTTTATTGTTTAATGCTGGTTTAGTTACAAATTATGCCGATTTATACGAATTAAAAAAAGAGCAAATCATTCCGTTAGAACGAATGGCAGAAAAGTCAGCTGAAAATTTAATTCAAGGTATCGAAAAATCAAAGAGCATTCCTTTTGAACGTGTTTTGTATGCTTTAGGAATTCGATATGTGGGTGAAACGGTGGCTAAAAAATTGGCAAAACATTATAAATCAATAGATGCAATTGCTCAAGCAAGCATGATGGATTTGATTTTGGTGGATGAAATTGGTGATAAAATAGCACAAAGTGTGATTCAATTTTTTAACAATCAAGAAAATAGATTAATTATTGAGCGATTGAAACAATTTGGCGTTCAACTAGAATCTGGTGCTGAGTCAGTATTGCTTTCCGAGAAATTAAAAGGAAAAACCTTTGTTGTTTCGGGTGTTTTTGAGTTGTATTCTAGAGACGAACTTAAAAAAGCTATTCAAGATAACGGCGGAAAAGTAGGTAGTTCTATTTCTGCTAAAACCGATTTTGTGATTGCCGGTGATAACATGGGGCCAGCAAAATTAGAAAAGGCCAACCAACTAAAAATTGCAATTATTTCAGAGGTTGACTTTAAGAATATGGTAGAGCAATAATTGGTTTACAATTTCCTATACAACTATAGATTTTCCGTTACTGGTTAATGTAGCATCATTTGAAAAGTAGAAATCAATTCGACCTAAATTTAAGCCATAACAGCCTACTTGATTGATTAAAACTTCTTTTCCTTCAGCATTTTTTTCAATAACGGGTTTGTCTAAAAAAGTATGTGTGTGTCCGCCAATGATCAAATCGATATCTTTTGTTTTTTTAGCTAAAACGAGATCTGAAATTTTATTGGGTTCGTTTTTATAAGAAAACCCTAAATGAGAAAGGCAAATCACTAAATCGCATTTTTTGTCGTGTTTAAGAATACGCGTCATATCTTGTGCCACTTCAATCGGGTTGTTATAAACGGTTTCTTTGTACAATTTTTTATCAACAAGTCCTTCAAGCTCTATTCCTAATCCAAAAATACCAATTTTAATTCCTCCTTTGTTTATTATTTTGTAAGGATTTACAATTTCATTAAGTACCGTGTTTTTAAAATCATAATTTGCCGAAACAAAATCAAATTTAGCATGAGGTAATTGCGCATAAAAGCCATCAATACCATTATCAAAATCATGATTTCCCATGGTGGCTACATCATAGTGCATCATGCCCATTAATTTGATTTCTAATTCGCCTCCATAATAATTAAAATATGGTGTTCCTTGAAATATATCCCCTGCATCAAGTAATACAACATGTTCTTCTTCTTGTTTAATACTTTCAATTAAAGCAGCTCTTCTAGCAGCTCCACCCATATTTGGATTTCTGGGATGATCTGCTGGAAAAGGGTCTATATGACTATGAACGTCATTAGTATGTAGTATGGTAATTTTTTTCGTGTCAAGTGTTGTAAAACTACTTAAACCTATATTTGCTAATCCTAATAAGGCAGAACTTGCGGCTGTTTTCTGGATAAAATCTCTTCTTTTCATGCGATAGGTTTTATTATTCTAAAATAATTTTTTCGTCTTTTAAAATGGGTAAAGTATCTACTTTTTTGAAATAATCGATAAGCATATTTCTCAGTTTGTAGTCCATATCATATTTTTCTACACTTTCTTTAAAAAAGGTCATATTATCGCCACCATTAGATAAATAATCAGAAGTTGCTACATAATAGATTTTATCATCTTCAAGTGCTTTTCCGTTAATTAAAATACGTTTTACAGTTAGATCATTTTTATCAACATAAAATTGAATTCCGTATAAAGGATGTGGTTTTTTTTCCGACATGAGGTAAGATCCCATTTCTCTTATTTGAGTTCCTTTTAAACCAACGACATATAAACTGTTTTCAAAAGGCATAACTTCAAATGCGGTTCTTGAAGTTACATTTCCTTCAGGAATAATTGAGCGAATTCCACCACTATTTAATAAGCAAAAATCGATTGATTTATGGTGTCTTTTTTCAAATACAGGGTTACCAAATTCAAATGTAATTGCAGCTAATAAATTACCAATAGCTGTTTGCCATTTGCCTTTACTTTTATCTAAGGTTTCAGGGCAATAGGCTAAAACACTATCTAATTCTTTTGTGATTTTGTTTCGATAGGGAGCAACATAGTTTACAATTTCTTGGTTTTCTCCTTTTTCACTAGTTATTCCAATTTTTTTACCTTCTACTTTATAATTTAGATAATCAGTAGTTTTACAAGAAATAAGGCTGAAAAATGTTAATAATATAACAAAATAGCCTAAAATTAATTTATTCTTTTTTACATTTACCATCATATTATATGACTTAATTTATAATTTTGTCTGAGAGGTAAAAATACTATGTTTTATAAGATAATGAAGAATTTTTTTCTTAAAAAAAATGTGACTAAAAGGTTATTAAAACAAAAGAACCAATTAGCGCAACAAAAAATAGCAACAGTTGGACTTCTTGTTGATGAGACTTATTTTTCAAATACTGCAGCATTAGTGGACCAACTTATTTCTAAAGGAATAGAAAAAGATAACATTACAGTTTTGATTTATAAAGATAAAATTAAATCAAAAGAACTTATAACTAGCCCATTTTTAGCTTTAAAAAATATTTCATTTGCTGGCGAAATTGATAAACCAGAAGTTGTTGATTTTTTAGAAACTCCTTTTGATATATTGATTAATTATTATGATGTTAATAAAAATGCTTTATTATTATTAACTATTAAATCAAAAGCTAATTTTAAAGTAGGTTTTGATTCCGTTGATAAAAGAGTAAACCATTTTATTATAAAAACATTAGTTTATGAATATGAAATGTTTATCCAAGAATTATTCAAATATTTAAAAATTTTAAACAAAATATAAAATGCAATCATTTATTGGTACCGGTGTTGCACTAGTTACGCCTTTTAAGAAAGATTTTTCGGTTGATGTTGAAGCATTAACTAGAATTGTAAACTATGTTATTGACGGCGGAGTGGAATATTTAGTGGTACTTGGTACTACCGCAGAAACTGCAACCCTTTCAAGCGAAGAAAAAGAATTGGTAATCAATACCATTGTTACTGCAAATGCAGGAAGATTACCCTTAGTATTAGGTGTAGGTGGAAACAATACAATGAAGGTAGTTGAAGAATTAAAATCAAGAGATTTTTCTAAATTTTCAGCAATTTTATCGGTGTCTCCCTATTATAATAAACCTACTCAAGAAGGAATTTACCAACATTTTAAAGCGGTTGCAGAAGCTTCTCCAATTCCGGTAATTGTCTACAATGTACCTGGAAGAACAGCAAGTAATATGTTGCCTTCTACAGTAATTCGTTTGGCAAATGATTTCAAAAATATTATTGGTATCAAAGAAGCAGCTGGAGATATTGTCCAAGCCATGAAGTTGATTCAAAACAAACCAGAAGGATTTTTGGTAATTTCGGGAGATGATATGATAACTTTACCAATGGTTTTAGCAGGTGGAGGAGGAGTAATATCGGTAATTGGTGAAGGTTTTCCAAAAGAATTTTCAGAAATGGTGCGCTTAGGATTACAAAGAAAAGTAGACGAAGCTTATAAATTACATTATTTACTTGCCGATAGTATTGATATGATTTTTGAACAAGGAAATCCTGGAGGTATTAAAGAAGTCTTTAAGGCATTAGGTTTGTCTGAAAACACACTTCGATTACCTCTTGTGAATGTCAATGATGACTTAGCAACAAGATTGCATAATTTCACTAGAAAATTAAGTTAAAAAAAGATTTTTATAGTAAGTAAATAATATCTAAATTTGCAGTTGCTTTTTTAGGTATCAGTAGTATTGATATTTTATAAAGTTAAAATAAAACCAAAATGAATAAAATTTTCAGTTTCTTCCTAACCCTCATACTTTTTGCTTCTTGCAGTCAGTATCAAAAAGCACTTAAGTCTGATGATGTGGCTGTAAAAACAGAATCTGCCAATAAAATGTATGAAGGCGGAAAATATTTAAAAGCCATCCGTTTATATGAACAAGTTGCGCCTGCTTACAAAGGAAAACCTCAGGCAGAACGTTTGTTTTACATGTATTCAAAATCGTTATACAACACCAAACAATATTATTTAGCGGGTTATCAGTTTGAAAATTTTGCTGCTAGTTACCCTAAAAGTGAAAAAAGAGAAGAGGCCTCATTTTTAGCCTCAGAATGTTTTTACAAGCTTTCACCAGTTTACAGTTTAGACCAAACCGATACGGATAAAGCATTAGAAAAAGTACAAAAATTTATTGATACTTATCCAAATTCTGAATATTTACCAAAAGCGAATGAATATGTAAAGGAATTAAGAGAAAAACAAGAAAAAAAAGCATTTGAAATTGCAAAGCAATACAATAGTATTTCAGATTTTAAAGCCGCTTTAAAAGCTTTTGATAATTTTATTGTTGATTTCCCAGGTACACCTTACAAAGAAAAAGCGTTATATTATAGATTAGATTCGGCTTATAAATTAGCCATTAATAGTATAGAATCAAAAAAGCAAGAACGTTTAGCTTATGCTAAAACTACTTATGCTAATTTGATTAAATTTAAATCAGACACATCTTATAAAGAGGAGGCTGATAAAATGTTAGTAACAATTGAACAAGAATTACAACAATTTTCTAAATAAAAAATCATGGATTTAAAGAAAACAAGTGCTCCAGTAAACACAATTACTTACAACAAAAGTAAGTTAGAAGAACCTACTGGAAATATTTACGAAGCGATAACTATCATGTCAAAGAGAGCTAATCAAATTAATACCGAAATTAAAAAGGAATTAATTGAAAAATTGGAAGAATTTGCTACATATAATGATAGCTTAGAAGAGGTTTTTGAAAATAAAGAACAAATCGAAGTTTCAAAATTCTATGAAAAATTACCAAAACCACATGCATTAGCAGTTCAAGAGTGGGAAGAAGGTAAAATCTACTACAGAGATTCAAAATAACTAAATATGTCTGTTTTAAGCGGTAAAAAAATCTTGCTAGGTATATCTGGTGGTATAGCTGCTTATAAAACAGCCGATTTGGTTAGATTATTCATAAAAGCAGGTGCACAAGTACAAGTTGTAATGTCGCCTGCTTCTTTGCATTTTATTACGCCACTTACTTTATCAACTCTTTCAAAAAATCCTGTATTTTCTACTTTTTATAACGAAGAAGAGGGAAAGGGCGAATGGAATAATCATGTTGAATTAGGACTTTGGGCAGATTTGATGATTATTGCTCCAGCTACAGCGAATACACTTTCTAAAATGGCCAATGGTAATTGTGATAATTTACTAATTGCAACCTATTTATCTGCAAAATGTCCAGTATATTTTGCTCCTGCAATGGACTTAGATATGTATAAACATCCTTCAACAATAGATAGTTTTCAAAAGTTATCATCTTTTGGGAATATTATAATTCCTGCCGAAAACGGAGAATTAGCCAGTGGCTTGTCGGGTGAAGGAAGAATGGCTGAACCTTCAACTATTGTTTCTTTTATTGAATCGGATATTTTGGGTAAATTACCATTAAGAGAAAAAAAAATATTGGTAACGGCTGGTCCAACATATGAAGCCATTGATCCTGTGCGATTTATTGGAAATCATTCTTCAGGCAAAATGGGATTTGATATAGCTGAAAAAGCTGCAATTATGGGTGCAGAAGTTACGTTAATTTCAGGGCCAACTCATTTACAAACAAAAAATTCGCAAATTAATTTAGTTAAAGTTCAATCTGCAAAAGAAATGTATGATGCTTGCCATCGCTACTATAAAGACATGGATGTTGCAATTGCAGCTGCAGCCGTGGCTGATTATCGCCCAAAAAATGCAGCACTTCAAAAAATAAAAAAGACAGAAACTACGTTATCTATTACATTAGAAAAAACGGAAGATATTTTAGCTTCTCTAGGAGAACAAAAACAAAAACAATTTTTAATTGGATTTGCACTAGAGACCGAAAATGAAATTGAAAATGCTAAGTTGAAAATTCAGAAAAAAAACTTAGATTTGATTGTTTTAAATTCCTTGAATGATAAAGGAGCAGGATTTGGTCAACTCACAAACAAAGTAACGTTTATTGATCGAGATTTTACTGTAGAACCAATGGATTTAAAATCTAAAGAAGCCGTTGCTTTTGATATTATAAATAAAATCATTAAACATTATGAAACGTAATTTACTAGTCATTTTTACATTGTTTTTTTCGCAATTTTTTGTAGCACAAGAACTAAATGCTTCAGTATCTGTAAATTATCAGCAGGTAAATAATGGTAATCCCCAATTGTTTAAAAACCTTGAAAAGCAAGTTACGGAGTTTTTAAATAATACAAAATGGACTGATAAAGAAATACTTGATGTTGAAAAAATAGAGTGTAATTTTTTTATCAATATTTCAAAATATGGTTCAAATGATTTTGAAGCAACTTTACAAGTGCAGTCTTCAAGACCTTTATATAATAGTACTTTTTCATCACCTATTTTAAATATTAACGATAAAAATTTTTCTTTTAGATTCATAGAGTTTGAGACTATGGTTTATGATCAAAACAGTTTTAACACTAATCTTGTTTCTGTATTAGCCTTTTATTCTAATTTGATTATTGGCCTAGATCAAGATTCTTTTGCTTTAAATGGCGGAACAAAATATTTAGAAATTGCATCAAATATTGTAAATGTTGCTCAAACAAGTGGTTATAAAGGTTGGAGCCAATCTGAAGGAAATAATAACAATAGAAATTTTTTAATTTCAGACCTACTAGCTAATACATTTTCTCCTTTTAGATCTGCAATGTATGAATACCATAGGTTAGGATTAGACCTTATGCAAGAGGATTTAGTTAAAGGTAAAGATGGTGTTGCTAAATCAATTCAAACTCTTTTAGAAATTCAAAAAGTACGTCCTAATTCATTACTAATGAGAACTTTTTTTGATGCTAAAGTTGATGAAGTTGTTTCGATTTTTTCAGACGGACCAAAAATGGATGTTACAAAATTGGTTGAAACATTAAATCGAATTTCTCCGTTAAATTCTCAAAAGTGGAATAAAATTAGATAATACATTTATCAAATTGTAATTAATACCTATGCTACTTTCGCTTTCCATAAAAAATTATGCCCTAATCGAATCACTTGAAACTGATTTTTCGAATCAATTTTCAGTAATTACTGGTGAGACTGGAGCTGGGAAATCAATTTTATTGGGAGCATTAGGTTTAGTATTAGGAAATAGAGCCGATTTAACTTCCTTAAAAGATAAAGAGCAAAAGTGTATTATTGAAGCTGTTTTTTTGATTTCGAACTATCATTTGGAGCCTTTTTTTCAGGAAAATGATTTGGATTATGAAGATAAAACTATCATTAGAAGAGAAATTTTACCATCGGGTAAATCTCGTGCTTTTATTAATGATAGTCCCGTAAACCTTCAAGAATTACAAGAATTAGGAGCTTTTTTATTAGATATTCATTCACAACATCAAACGAGAGAATTATCAGAGTCGGCTTATCAACTCGAAATAATAGATGCAGTTGCCGAAAATAGTTCGAATGTAATTGCCTATCAAAAACAATTAACTGTTTATAAATCAAAACAAAAACAGTTGAATGATATGTTGATTGAAAAGCAAATATTAGAAAAAGAGCATGAATATAATTCCTTTTTACTAAACGAATTGCTTAGCGCGAATTTGAAAGATGGAGAGCAAGAAGAACTAGAACAGGCGCAAGAACAGTTAAGTAATGTTGAGTTTATTAAGGAAAATTTTTCTCGAATTCTTTCCATAGCAAATGAAGAGCAGCTTGGTGCGATTGTTAATTTGAAGGAAATTAGAGTAGCACTCCAAAAAGTAAGCGGTTTTTCTCCAATTTATACCCAATTGCAAGAACGTTTTCAAAGTGCTTTTTTAGAAATTGAAGATATTATTAATGAGTGCGAACAAACTAGCGATAAAATTATTGCTGATCCTGAACGCTTAGAGTATGTAAATACAAAGCTTCAAGCAATTTATACCTTACAGAAAAAGCACCAAGTTCAAACGGTGCAAGAACTTTTAAAAGTACAAGATCATTTAGATTCTAAAGTTTTAAAAGTAGATGAATTAGAAAATCAAATTGCTAAATTAGAAAATGAAATTCAACAATCTAAAGTAGAAATAGATGCTATTGCTAAAGTGATTTCTACTAATAGAGTAAAAGCTATAACTGATTTAATTGCCAAAATAAAAGCAATTTTAGATCAATTAGGAATGGCTGAAGCAAATTTTAAATTTGATATTTTAGCTACTGAGCATTATTTTGCAAACGGAAAAGATGAATTAAATGTTCTTTTTTCTGCCAATAAAGGAACTAGTTTTGGTGCTTTGAAAAAAGTTGCTTCTGGAGGAGAAATGTCTCGAATTATGCTTGCTATAAAATCAATATTGGCGCATTATTCAAAATTACCAACCATAATTTTTGATGAAATTGATACCGGTGTTTCGGGAGAAATTGCTATTAAAATGGGAGAGATTATGAAGGAAATGAGTCATACAATGCAGGTTTTTGCGATAACTCACTTACCTCAAATTGCAGCGAAAGGAGATACGCATTATAAAGTAATAAAACGAAGTGTTGCAGAAACTACCGTTTCAGAATTAGTGTTATTAACACAAGAAGAACGAGTGGTTCAAATTGCAGAAATGTTATCGGGTAAAGACGTTTCAACATCGGCACTAGAACATGCAAAAGCTTTGTTGAATTAATTTTTTCGACTACTTTTGTCAATCAATTAGATTAAAATCAAATTAAAACTAAGAAAAAATGATAATAGAACCAAGAATGCGCGGATTTATTTGTTTAACAGCTCATCCAAAAGGTTGTGAACAAAATGTAAAAAATCAAATTGAATATGTTACATCAAAAGGAAAAATTGATGGAGCAAAAAAAGTATTGGTAATTGGAGCTTCAACTGGTTTTGGATTGGCTTCAAGAATTACAAGTGCTTTTGGTTCTGATGCTGCAACTATTGGTGTGTTTTTTGAAAAAGAACCTTCTGAAGGTAAAACAGCTTCTCCGGGTTGGTATAACTCTGCAGCCTTTGAAGTAGAAGCAACAAAAGCGGGTTTATATGCAAAAAGTATTAATGGAGATGCTTTTTCAAACGAAGTAAAAGCTCAAACAATTGAAATGATTAAAGCCGATTTAGGTCAGGTTGATTTAGTGATTTACAGTTTGGCATCACCAGTTCGTCAACATCCAACTACTGGTGTGTTACATCGTTCAACTTTGAAGCCTATTGGTACTACTTTTACAAACAAAACCGTTGATTTTCATGCAGGTAACGTAACTCAGGTTTCTATTGAACCAGCTACACAAGAAGATATTGATAATACTGTTGTGGTTATGGGTGGTGAAGATTGGGCTATGTGGATGAATGCCTTAAAAAGTGCAGGCGTTTTAGCACCGGCAGCAAAAACGATTGCTTATTCTTATATTGGACCAGAAGTTACTGAAGCGGTCTACAGAAAAGGAACCATCGGAAGAGCAAAGGATCATTTAGAAGCTACTGCATTTGAAATTACAAAACAATTAAGTGATTTAGATGGAAAAGCCTATGTTTCGGTTAATAAAGCATTAGTAACTCAAGCTAGTTCTGCCATTCCAGTTATTCCTTTATACATTTCTCTTTTATATAAAATTATGAAAGCCGAAGGTATTCATGAAGGTTGTATTGAACAAATTCAACGTTTATACCAACAGCGATTATTTACAGGTAATGCTGTTCCTACAGATGAACAAGGTAGAATTAGAATTGACGATTGGGAAATGCGATCTGATGTTCAAGAAAGAATTGCAAAATTATGGATTGAGTCTACAACTGAATCACTAGTAGAACTAGGAGATTTAGCAGGATATAAACAAGATTTCTTAAACCTTTTTGGTTTTGGATTTGAAGGAGTTGATTATTTAGCTGATGCTAATGAAATGGTGCAAGTGCCAAGTATTTCATAAAAATTATATCCTTTTTGGAATTTTTATAAAGCTTCGAGAAATCGAGGCTTTTTTTTAACAATTCATTTTTAAATTGTTAAATTTTTAAAAAAACAAATAAAATAGTCTTTTTAATCGATTTTTTTTGTATTAAATCGATATTAATCAATTGTTAAAAAAATGTTTATA
>CAISYO010000200.1 GCA_903889745.1 uncultured Bacteroidota bacterium
AATCAATACACTGATATAGACAATTTGTTTTATAATTCAGGTGACGTTTTACATTTGGAAAACAAAGTTAAAAGTAAAAAAGTAATTGTTGAGAGTTTGAAGAAAACTGTTGTTAATGAAAACAAAGAAACAATTCTATTACCTTTGAGTTCTATGGTTAGAGTCGCAAATAAAAGCATTGAAGAATTTGTATCTAATTTAAATGAATCCGAAAAGAAAGAACTTAATTTATTACTTAAGGAAGACGAATCGATTTTAGTTGAGAGATTTCAAAACCTAAAGGATGAGGCGGTAGTTAAATTGGTTGTTGTTTTAGAATCTGAATCAGACGACTTGGTCAAAAATACTATCAACGAGACAATAGATAATATTAAATCCAAGAAATTTGACAGATTAGAGTACTTTAAGTTAAAGAATTTGGTTGATACCCTGTAAATTTTTGACATTTTGACAAAATTTATCTAATTTTTTTTCAGAAAAATAAACTCTGAAAAAAATGAGAGAATGAAGAAAGGGAAAACCGCTAAACTAAGCGGATTCAAATCGTCAAAAATTACTTACGGTACGGTTGATTCAAAAAATTTAAAATCAATTTACATTAACATCCAAACTTGGGTCCAACCAAAAGACGATTATGAGAAATGGACAAGAATTGTCCTAAATATGTCAAGAGCGGTCAAACACACAGTATTTAATTGTCTTGACAAGGAAATGTTCGACGAAAAATTTATAGCGGATTTAGATTTAAGAACGAGCGGAATTCAATACAAAAAAAGGTCTTTTATGAATTTAGAAATAAATCTTTATTTATTGGAAGAAATGGATTTCAAATCAACAAAATTAAAAAAATCAATCAAATCTATTGTAAGTTGTATTCATTCAGATATTTTCAGAAAAAATGAATATTTTACTTTTCACTTAAGTAAAAAAGACAAAACTGAACTTGTAGAGGTATAAATATAAAGTTCGAGGTATTTATATAAAAATATCGATATGAACGAACTTAAAATATTGAAACCCTATGAATCGGGTAAAGGGATTCTTATTGAGTATGATGCAGGATATGTATCACCAAAAGAATTCGGAAATCAAAATATTTTGATGGAATCCAAAAGTTTTATGGACCATAGTAAACCTTTTGAGTTTTATGCGGTTCTACAAAAATACAATACACCAAATCGTAATGGTAGGATTTATCCTGAGAAAATATTAAAAAGAGAAGCGGAAAATTATAAAAAAATGATTAATAAGGGTGTTTCACTTTCTGAGTTGAATCACCCTGAATCATCTCTAATAGATTTAGATAGAGTTTCCCACATTATTACTGAAGTGTGGTGGGATGGAATAATATTAATGGGTAAGTTAAGATTACTCACATCACCAGGATTTCACGAAAGAGGTATTTGTTCTACAAAGGGGGATTTGGCGGCAAACTACTTAAGACAAGGAGTTACTTTAGGTATATCCTCGAGAGGTGTAGGGTCTCTGAAAAAAATTGGAGAACAAAACGAAGTTCAAGAAGATTTCGAATT
>CAISYO010000201.1 GCA_903889745.1 uncultured Bacteroidota bacterium
TACATCAAATAGATTTGCAAATCCATTCTTTATGGTACCGTCTGCATTTAATATGATAATACGATGCACCTTTGTAATAACCCATTTATTTCTTATTATTTCAAAATCAGAAGCATGTAATTCATTAGCAACACTTAATTTATATTTTTTTAACGCATTATTCCAGTTGGGTTGCGTGTCGTCTATATTTATGGCAATGAAATTATAATTTGGATATTTTACTTTTAAATCATTTATCTTTTGATGCGCTACTGCCAAATGCGATTCGGCATGTGTAGTCCAAAAATATAAAACGGTGGGTTTATTTATTTTAGAAGATAATGTAACTTTTTGATTATCAGAATCAACTAATTCAATTTCAGGTAATTTATTACCCACTTTCAAGTTTTGTACCGAATTATATATCGTTCTAATTTCTTTTTCAAGTTGTGCATCAGTAGATAATTGTAAGTAGCGCTCAATAAATTGCGTATTGTTATACATATTTTGATCCTCTAATAAATACATTAGAGCCACATTGTTAAGCACTACATTTTTAACTTTTTCGTTTTTGATAATAGAATTTGTAATGTTTAACTTTTCAATATTATTTTCAATCGAATTTTCGTCAAAATCTCCTTTGTTTTTTTCATGAGCCATATTGGTTAGCATCATGCTTATATATTTTATAAACGGCGAATAATTTGTAAAATCATCATTTTCAAAATTAACTTCCTTTCGATGCGAGTAATAATCTGAAGGTAATGCCTTTCTAATGCTTTCACCCGTTCTAAATTGATGTGCATACGGATATATTTCTTTTTTGGTAATATGATGAAAATCAAGACTCGCTTTTGCAACTGCATCAAAGGATTTGTCCCAACCAATTTCTGCTTTGCGTTTTAAATAAAATGATTTCCGAATGGCAAAACTAGAATCAATATTTTTTATGAATTGTTTTACATTGCGATCAAAAACATCATACATTGTGGCTTTATCGGCTTCATTTTTTAGGTACATTTCCATTAAAAAATTGTTTTTTTCATCACCACGACCACAAAAAACAATAGAGTTGTCAAAATCAAAAGCATTCACTCGAACCATTAAGCTATCGTTTTTATCAAAATATACATATTGATACTCAGGTTCGTGCTTAAATGTATATAAACCAGGCGCTAACGAATCAAATTTATGCATGAAACGATTATTTTTGTCTAAAAAAATCGTATCAATAACCGCATTATCTTTTAAGAAAAGTACATAATTCGTTTGAGGGTTTTGCACTTCACCACCAAAATAAGCAACATAATCTGTTGCTTCAAACTCCTTTTTACAAGAGGTGAAACAAGAGAAAAGCACTATATATAGGGGTAAAGTGTATTTAATGTAATTTTTAACCATGCAAAAGTTATTAATTTCAAAAACAAATGTATAGGTTATATTTGAACCTACTTGTTAACATTCAGTTAAAATAAACCCAATATTATTATCAATAAACCATTCAAAAATCTACTATTTTTACTACTTTTGCATCAGTTTTATAAAAATTGCAAAAATGTTAACAGTTTCAAATTTATCGGTTCAATTTGGGAAACGAATTTTATTCGATGAAGTAAATACAACCTTCACTCAAGGTAACTGCTACGGAATCATTGGAGCCAATGGTGCTGGAAAGTCTACCTTCATGAAAATAATCGCTGGTGAAATGGATCCTACTTCGGGTAGAGTTATTCTTGAACCAGGAAAGCGTATGTCGGTTTTAAATCAAAATCACAACTTATTTGATGAATATACAGTTCTAGAAACCGTTTTAATGGGTAATAAAGTTTTACACGCAATTAAATCAGAAATGGATGCGTTGTATGCTGATTATACTGATGAAAACGCGAACAGAATAGGCGAATTGCAATTGCAGTTTGACGAAATGAATGGTTGGAATGCCGAAAGCGATGCAGCAACCATGCTTTCAAACTTAGAAATTGGTGCCGAATACCATTACACTTTAATGAGTGAAATGGACGGAAAGCTAAAAGTACGCGTCTTATTAGCACAAGCTTTATTTGGAAATCCAGACGTGTTGATTATGGATGAGCCAACGAATGACTTGGATTTTGAAACTATTGGATGGTTAGAAAATTTCTTGGCCAATTATGAAAATACGGTTTTAGTGGTATCGCATGACCGACACTTTTTAGATGCGGTTTGTACACATGTATCCGATATTGATTTTGGAAAAATCACACATTATTCGGGTAATTATACCTTTTGGTACGAATCTTCGCAACTAGCAGCACGTCAAAAAGCACAACAAAATAAGAAAGCGGAAGAGAAAAAAGCAGAATTAGAAGAATTTATCCGTCGTTTTAGTGCGAATGTAGCCAAATCAAAACAAGCTACTTCTCGTAAAAAAATGATTGAAAAATTAAATTTAGACGAGATTAAACCTTCCAGCAGAAGATATCCAGCCATTATTTTTGATGTAGAAAGAGAAGCAGGTGATCAAATTTTAAATGTACAAGGTTTAGCCGCTTCAGTTGATGGAGAAACATTATTTAAAAATGTTGATTTAAACATGGCTAAAGGCGATAAAATTGTGGTTTTCTCAAAAGATTCAAGAGCTACCTCTGCTTTTTATGAAATCTTAAACAATAAATTGACTGCTGATGCAGGAACATTTGATTGGGGAATCACTACAACACAATCATACTTACCTGTTGATAATCACGAATATTTTGATGGGATTGATTTAAACTTAGTAGATTGGTTGCGTCAATGGGTTAAAACCGAAGAAGAGCGCGATGAGGTTTATGTTCGTGGATTTTTAGGAAAAATGATTTTCTCTGGTGAAGAAGCTTTGAAAAAATGTAACGTTTTATCAGGAGGAGAAAAAGTGCGTTGTATGTTATCGCGAATGATGATGATTAGAGCAAATGTACTAATGTTAGACGAACCAACAAATCACTTGGACTTAGAATCGATTACAGCTTTTAATAATTCATTAAATAATTTTAAAGGTTCGGTATTGTTCACTACGCATGACCACGAATTTGCACAAACGGTAGGAAACAGAATCTTAGAATTAACACCAAATGGCGCCATCGATAGATACATGACATTTGATGAATATTTAGAAGATGACAAAATCAAAGAATTAAGACAGAAAATGTATTCATAATATATTCCCGTTGCTAGTTTTAGTAACGGGATTTTTTTTATAATACGATTGCTATTAGAAATTTAAATTCTAAATTTGTACAAACAACTAACTATGGGTCAAAAAGTTTTGCTCACTTCAAAAGAAGTACACATCATCTTGCATCGATTAGCTTGCCAACTAATTGAAAATCATTTAGATTTCTCAAATACTATTTTAATTGGTCTACAACCTAGAGGTAAATTCCTAGCCGAAAGAATCAAACAGATTCTAGAAACAGAATATAAAGTAACTGCAATCCAATTGGGATTTTTAGATATTACTTTTTTTAGAGATGATTTTAGAAAAAGCGAAAAACCATTAGAAGCGAATAAAACCCAAATCGATTTTTTAGTAGAAGATAAAAAAGTCGTTTTTATTGACGATGTATTATACACAGGTAGAAGTATTAATGCCGCCTTAACCGCCATTCAATCGTTTGGCCGACCTTCTGAAGTAGAACTTTTAACCTTAATTGACAGAAGATTTAGCCGTCATTTACCCATTCAGCCTGATTACAGAGGCAGACAAGTAGATGCTATAAATAATGAAAAAGTATTAGTTAAATGGCTTGAAAACGATGGAGAAGATGCCGTTTATTTGGTAACAAAATAATATTTTAGAATGCAGATTTTCGGATTTTCAGACATCCGAAACAAATTCATCAGAAAATCAGAATATCCGAACAATCAGAATATCCAAAGCAATGAAAGAATTATCAGTAAATCATTTAATCGGAATTAAACACATTACCAAACAAGATATCGATTTAATCTTTGAAACTGCCGATCAGTTTAAAGAAGTAATCAATCGCCCTATTAAAAAAGTGCCTTCTTTACGTGATGTAACTATTGCCAATATTTTCTTTGAAAACAGCACGCGAACAAAACTTTCTTTTGAATTAGCACAAAAGCGATTGTCTGCTGATGTTATTAGTTTTTCGGCAGCACAGTCTTCTGTTAAAAAAGGAGAAACTTTAATTGATACCGTAAACAATATCTTATCAATGAAAGTAGATATGGTAGTCATGCGCCACAGTAGTCCAGGAGCGGCTCATTTTTTATCTCAAAATGTAAAGGCAAGTATTGTAAATGCTGGAGATGGTGCTCATGAACATCCTACTCAAGCGTTATTAGATAGTTTTACGATTAGAGAAAAATTAGGCGATGTTGGCGGAAAGAAAATTGTAATTGTGGGAGATATTTTGCACTCACGAGTAGCTCTATCAAATATCTTTGCCCTTCAAATGCAAGGTGCAGAAGTTAAAGTATGCGGACCAAAAACGTTAATTCCTAAGCACATTGAATCACTTGGAGTAACAGTTGAGCCAAATTTACGTAAAGCATTAGAATGGTGTGATGTAGCTAATATGTTACGCGTTCAAAACGAACGTTTAGATGTGAGTTATTTCCCTACTACTAGAGAATATACTCAGCAATATGGAGTAACGAAAGAGCTATTAGATTCGCTTGACAAAGAAATTGTAATCATGCACCCAGGACCCATCAACAGAGGTGTTGAAATTACTTCTGATGTAGCTGATTCGCAACAATCGGTGATTTTAGATCAAGTAGAAAATGGTGTAGCGGTGCGCATGGCGGTTATTTATTTATTAGCCAGTAAAATTAAAAACTAGTACTTTAGTGCTTATTCAAAATAGATTATGAAAGTAGATCAAAAAGGACATACCACCATCATCAAAGACACACAAAATAATGTGGAAGCCTTTGTAGGTAAACTCATGAATGAATATCATGTGTTTCAAAGTCAGAATTTAATTTTGGATGTTTCGCACAACATAACCCTTGCTAATGCCGATTTAGTTCATTTTAAAGATTTAGCAAAAACACATGCTAAAGCTAAAAAATCAATGATTATTGTTACTGATGTTGTAGATTTTGATAAAGTGCCTACTTATTTAAACGTAGTTCCTTCGGTTTTAGAAGCGCACGACATGATTGAAATGGATGAAATTGAACGCGATTTAGGATTTTAATTTAGTAGGGAGTTGGTAGATGGGAGTTAGAAGTTTTTTACCCATTACCCAAAACCCATCACCCAATACCAGAATAAATTGAAACTACAAATACTCGGCTGTTACGCTGCTACTCCCAGAACCATAACCAATCCCACTTCACAAGTGTTAGAAATGAAAAACCATTTGTTTCTAATCGATTGTGGCGAAGGAACGCAAGTGCAATTACGCAAACACAAAATCAAGTTTTCTCGCATTAATCATATTTTTATATCGCATTTACACGGCGATCATTTTTATGGGTTAATTGGTTTGATTTCCACCTTTATGTTGCTCAATCGCGAGAACGATTTACATGTGTATGGTCCTAAAGGAATTAAAGAAATCATTTTATTACAATTACGTGCTTCAGGTTCGTTTACTGGTTACAATTTGTATTTCCACGAACTAGAATCGAAAGAAAGCGAAGTTGTTTTTGAAGATGACACGGTAGTTGTAAAGACTATTCCATTAAATCATAGAGTGTATACTAATGGGTTTTTGTTTCAAGAAAAACTAGGAAAACGCCATTTGAATATAGAAGCTGTTGCCAAATACAAAATTGAAAAAGTATATTTTGATAAAATAAAAGCAGGAGGTAGCGTTACCTTAGATTCGGGAGAAGTAATTGGCAATGAGTTACTTTCATTACCACCAGATCCAACTAAAAGTTATGCGTTTTGTAGTGATACGCAATATGATGAATCGATTGTTCCCTTCATTAAAGAAGTTGATGTATTGTATCACGAAGCCACTTTTTTAGATTCGGAAGCACATTATACGGAAAAAACCAAACACGCTACGGCAAAAGAAGCGGCTCAAATTGCGAAGTTGGCCAATGTAAAGCAACTGATTTTAGGACATTATTCCACGCGATATGGTTCTATTGAACCGTTTAAAACAGAAGCACAAACGATTTTTGAAAACGTACTTTTAGCCGACGATGGCAAAGAATTTGAGTTTTAATTTTTTTAACACATAGACACATAGAAGAGTATAAATGAAAAGCTTTATAGGTTTCATTTTACAAAGAAAACAAAGAATAATTCGTGATAATTAGTGAAATTCGTGTTTTTTAAATTTTTAGAGTAAACCAATGATACAAACTGTAATTTTTGATATGGATGGCGTAATTGTAGATACCGAACCGGTGCATCATTATGCGTATCACCAACATTTTAAACAATTAAACATCGAAGTTACTCCCGAAATGTATACTTCATTTACCGGAAATTCTACGCGTAATATTTTTCAGAAATTAAAAGCACAATTCAATTTAGTAGAAGAGGTGGAAGATTTAATTTTAACCAAACGAAATCTTTTTAATGACGCTTTCGATTCAAAAGAAGATTTGTATTTAATTGATGGTGTTGAAGATTTAATTACGGATTTACACGCCAACGGGATGCAATTAATTGTAGCTTCTTCAGCGTCAAATGTTACGATTAACCGAGTGTTTACCCGTTTTAATTTGCACCAATATTTTACCCATATTGTTTCGGGTGAAGATTTTCCAAAGTCAAAACCACATCCTGCCATTTTTGAACATGCAGCAAGTTTATCGATCGCTCCAAAAGAGAATTGCATCGTAATTGAAGACAGTACCAACGGAATTCAAGCTGCCGTTTCCGCAGGAATTTTTTGCGTAGGCTACAATAGCTTTCACTCTAAAAATCAAGATTTATCTAAAGCTAACAAGGTCATTCAACACTTTAACGAATTGAATTTTGAGCGGGTTAAAAATTTAACTTAGTCTTGAAACGTGTGTTTGTCAACAATTCGTTTGCTGTCACTTTTTACCGATTCGTCTTTTCGCATGGACCAAAAGAAATCGCTTGAAAATTTTCGTGCTTCTTCTAAATTCACAATTGGATACGGATAATCTCTCCCTATTTCAAAATCATACAGCATTTGTTCAATAGGAGTTAATTTCCAGGGTTCGTGAATAAACGCTGCAGGAATATTAGCTAATTCAGGTACCCATTTTTTGATAAAAGTGCCATCAGCATCGTGTTCGTATGAATTTTTCACCGGATTATAAACACGTAACGTATTAATTCCAGTCACACCCGCTTGCATTTGAATTTGAGGATAATGGATACCGGGTTCAAAATCTAAAAATTGTTGTGCCAAGTGCGGACTGCAATTTTGCCAAGGTTGGAACAAATGATGCGTGTAAAATGAAACCACCAAAGCACGCATTCTAAAATTCAAATACCCCGTCGTGTTCAAACAACGCATACACGCATCAACCAATGGCACACCCGTTTTTCCTGTTATCCAAGCTTTGTGATATTTTTCATTGACGTTTTGATTCAAATTGCGATACCCCTTGTTAACCGCAATGAATTCCATGGTGCTTTCCATTTCAAACTTTTGGATGAAATGAGCTTGCCAACGCAATCGCGACGCAAAATTGGATATCTGGCGTTTGAATTTTCCTTGTTGATGCACTTCCCAAGCTTTGGTGTATACTTCTCGTATTGACAAATTACCCCAAGCGATATAAGGCGATAATCGGCTGCAGCCTTTTCTGCCTAATTCGGGTTTTGAAATGTGATTGCTGTAATTTTGAACCCGTTCTTCAAAGAATGATTTCATATAGCGTAACGCAGTCGGAACGCCTCCTTTCTGAAAATTAGGATCAGCTATGGTTTTTATAGACGGTATTTCAAAGTGATTTTCTAATTCTTCAATCTCAATATATTTTACAAAACTTCGGGGAGTTGGATGAAAAGGTAAACAATCTTTATCCATATAATCATACCAATCTTCTTTCCACTTTTTCCGATTTTTTATACCACGAATCACTCCATTAGTAACATATTCGTTCCAGATAATTCCTTTCTCTTTGAAGAATTGCGCAACGGCTAAATCTCGTTCAAAGGTCAGTTGAATACCAGTTTCTTGATGTGAGTAAACAGCTTTAATCGAAATTAATTCGGATAGTTTTTTAAAAATAGGGACGGCTTCACCGCAAACAATCAAAATTTGGATGTGATATTGTAAAAGTTCTTTTTGTAACGCTTCTAAAGATTGTTTAATGAAATCAAAATGGCGCTGACTATAATGGTAATCTTTTAGTATCGAGGGTTCAAAAATATAAAGCAATAACGTTTTTCCCGAAGCTGATAAGGCTTCATGCATGGCTTCATGATCGTGCAAACGCAAATCTCTCTTGAACCAAACAATTTTCATTTTAATAGGTTTGTGGTTTATTGTTAGTAGTTTATTGTTTTAAACAAACTTAAATTAATTAACCAACTGCTTCTTTGTATACTCTTAAGCAGCGTTCACGAGCTTCCTTGTGGTCAACAATTGGTTTTGGATACCTATTGGTTTCCAATTCAGGAATCCATTTTTTAATGTATTCCAAGTCTTTATCAAATTTCTTAATTTGCTCTGTGGGATTGAAGATTCTAAAATACGGTGCCGCATCAACACCAGAACCTGCTGCCCATTGCCAATTACCCACGTTACTCGCCATTTCGTAATCCAACAATTTTTGGGCAAAGTAGGTTTCGCCCCAACGCCAATCAATGAGTAAATGTTTGCATAAAAAACTCGCCACAATCATTCGCACGCGATTGTGCATGTGACCCGTTGCTTTTAATTCGCGCATGCCCGCATCGACAAAAGGATAACCGGTTTTTCCTTCGCACCATTTCTGAAACAAATCTTCGTTATTATCCCATTGAATCGCATCATATTTCGGTCTGAAACTTCCATTTTTGGTATGGGGAAAATGCCATAAGATTTGCATGAAGAATTCGCGCCAAATCAATTCGTTCCAAAACGTTTCGTTCTTTTCAGCAATCGCTTTTGCAATCATTTTACGAATGGAAACCGCACCAAAGCGTAAATAAATTCCTAAATAAGAAGTTTTATTTACCGCAGGAAAATTTCGTGTGGCTTCATAATTCTGAATTAAAGTTGTGGAAACATCAAAAGGCGTGACTTTTATGCTTGATGATTTAAAACCAATATCGTTCAACGATAAAAAAGGGTAGGAGTGTTGTGCAATTTTATCCAATTTTTCTTCCGATGGATAATGAGCTAATTTAATCTTCTTGAAGTTTTCTTTCCATTTTTTTGAATAGGGCGTAAACACCACATAAGGCGTTCCGTCATCTTTTACGACTTCGCTTTTTTCAAAAATAACTTGATCTTTTGAGGTCAAGAATGAAATTTCTTTACTTACAAATAACTGATTTAATTCTTTATCTCGATTGCGTGCATAAGGTTCGTAATCGTGATTGGTATACACTGCCGAAATTTTATTTTCAGTAATCAGTTTTTCAAATACTTCGATTGGCTTGCCGTGAAATACCGCTAACGATTTTCCAACGGTATTCAATCTCGCCTGAATTTTTTCTAATTGGGCATGAATAAACGAAACCCGAGCATCCTCTTTTGGAAGTTGCGATAAAATATGCTCATCAAAAATAAAAACAGGAAGCACTTCTTCAGCACTATTCAAAGCATGAAAAAGACCTACGTTATCTTCAATTCTTAAATCGCGTCTAAACCAAAAAATGTTCATGTTTTTATTTTGTTTCAAGTTTAAGGTTACAAGTTGTTTTATCCGTTAACCAATAAAGTAGACATACCGCCATCTACATGAAACACTTGTCCTGAAATCCAACTGCTTTTATCGCTTAATAAAAAAGTTGCCATCTGTGCGCTGTCTTCAGGTGTTCCAAATCGTTTCAATGGATGACGCTCAGCAGATTTCTCTTGTTTGGTTTCGTTGTTCAAGAATTTATCAGCTAATGGTGTATCGGTTAAAGAGGGTGCAATTACGTTGACTCTAATCTTAGGTGCATATTCTGCCGCCAAGGCTTTTGCAAATCCTTCAATAGCTCCTTTTGCAGCCGCAACACTAGTATGAAAAGGCATTCCCATTGTTGCTGCAACACTACTGAACAAAACAATACTCGATTGTTCGCCAGCGGTTAAATTAGGTAATACTGCCTGAATAACTTTGACCAAACTAATAAAATTAATCTGTAAATCAGCTTCAAAAGCTTCAGGTTTTAAGCCTCTAAACGGACGCAAATTAATACTTCCTGGGCAATACACTAATCCATCAATAACAGCAGGTAGTTGAGAGGTGTCCAAACTATCAGTTGTTGCATCAAAGGGAATATGGGTAACGTTTAATCCCGCTAAATTTTCATTGGTTCTTGAAGCTACAAATAGCTTATTATCATTTTGAAGTTCTTTCGCAATGGCTAACCCAATGCCATAAGAACCGCCTATTAATAGTATATTTTTCATTGTTTATCCTTTAAATTCTCCAAATAATTCAATTAATTTTTTTCTTCTGTAATTAAAAATTTCATCTAGTTTTGGCTTCACCAAAAAAGGATGCACTAATTGCCCTAAAATCCCCATAGGTACTTTATAATCGACAATATCTTCCATTTCTACACCACCCGGAATTTCTTTGATAAAATGTTTGTGATGCCATAATGCATAAGGGCCAAAGCGTTGTTCATCTACAAAATAGTGTTTGTCTACTACATGCGTTATTTCGGTGACCCATTTCGTAGGAATGCCTAAAACAGGCGTCACAATGTATTGGATAATTTGTCCTGGAAACATTGGTCTGTCAGCTCCTGACAAAATTTTAAATCCCATATATTCAGGCGTAATTTTTTGTAAATTTTTTGGATCCGATAATAATTCCCAAGCTTCATCTAAGGATATAGGTAAATTTTGTTTGGTGTGTAAACGGTATATTTTCATGATTCTTAATTTGATGTAAAGTTATTAAATTTGTTTAACATAGAAATTAAAAGATTAAACAAAATAATCTATTTAAGTAATAATTAACATTTGGATGAAATACAATTTGTAATTTTGGAACACTAAACAAATAAATCATGAAAAAAATAAGTATTTTATTGGCGCTTTTGTTAGCCAATTTTTATGTTACAGCACAAGTTAAAACTCCTCAAGCGAGTCCATTGGCTAAAATTGATCAAGTGGTAGGATTGACAAATATTCAAATTGAGTATTCTCGTCCTAGTGCAAAAGGGAGAACCGTTTATGGCGATTTAGTTCCTTTTGGTAAACTTTGGAGAACAGGTGCCAACGGAAATACTACCATTTCTTTTAGTGAAGATACTAAAATAGCAGGTAAAGAACTTAAGAAAGGAAAATATGCATTGTACACTACGCCAAAAGCAGACAGTTGGGATGTGATTTTTTACTCTGAAACCAATAACTGGGGATTACCAGAAGAATGGAATGATGAAAAAGTGGCTTTAAAAGTAACTGTTAAACCAGAAACTACTACAAAATCGGTGGAGTCGTTTTCTATTTTTCTAAATAATTTAACCAATGATGCTGGGGTGATTGAATTATCATGGGAGCGCACATTGGTAAGTATTCCATTTACGGTTCCTACACAGGAGGCTGCAATGAAGAGTATCGAGAAAACGTTAGCAGGTCCTGCTGCAGGTGATTATTTTGCAGCAGCACAATATTTTTACCAATCAAATAATGATTTAAATAAAGCGTTAACGTGGGTAAATACTGCAATAAGCTTGTTGCCTAAAGATAAAGATGTACCATATTGGTATTTGCGTTTAAAATCACTAATTCAAGCGAAATCAGGTGATAAAAAAGGAGCTATTGCAACTGCTAAAGAATCGTTGGCTTTAGCAACTAAAGCGGGTAATGGCGATTATGAAAAAATGAATAAAGACAGTATTGCTGAATGGTCTAAATAATTCATGCAGTCTTTAAAATATAAATCCAGAACGTTTGTTCTGGATTTTTTTTATGCTTTTGAGTTGATGATTTTTTGAAATAGAAAAGATAGCACTATGGTCAACAATACACCTATTAAATTTAACCATAAATAACCCAGCTTTTCACTTTCATTGGATTCAAACAAAATATACTTCAGAAAAATTAGAATTACAATGGCTTGGCTAATCAAACCGCTGTAGAACGCTGCCTTTCCCTTGATGTAGTGAAAATAAAATCCAATGAGAAAAATACCTAAAACTGTTCCGTAAAATATGGATCCAATGATGTTGACCAATTGAATTAAATTCTCAAATAGCGAACTCACACAAGCAAAACCAATAGCTATAATTCCCCAAAACAAGGTAAAATATTGGGTGGCAACCACATATTGTTTTTCTGATTTTACGGTTACATTGCGTTTGTATAAATCAATTGACGAAGTAGCTGCTAAAGAGTTTAATCCCGAAGCACTTGAAGACATGGCAGCACTGATAATTACAGCGAGCAACAATCCCAACAGTCCTTTAGGCAAGTAATTCATAATGAAATATAAAAACACATAGTCTTTGTCATTGGTTTCAGCGCTATTATCTGCTTTAGAAATGATTTCTTTGGCATCATTACGCAATTCTTTTTCTTCCAATGAAAGTGCAATCATCTTTTTTCGAAGCGTAGGATTGTCATAAGCATTGTGCTTTAACTGTTCGATGTAAATCTGATTGACAACTTTTTTATCAATATTGATTTGGTTGAGTTCTGCTTCAAGTGCTTCATATTCCTTTTTTTGATCCGATTGCAGCACCTTCTCAACATTGGTTGGATTAAAATGCAATGGTGCATCATTAAATTGGAAGAATACAAAAACCAAAACTCCAGTTAATAGAATAAAGAATTGCATCGGTACTTTTAAAAGACCATTCATGATGAGTCCCATTTGGCTTTCTTTGATTGACTTTCCTGAAAGGTAGCGACCTACTTGTGATTGATCGGTTCCAAAATAAGAAAGCATTAAGAAAAAACCACCTGTAATTCCACTCCAAACGGTATAGCGGGTTTCTGGATTATAGGAAAAATCTAAAATATCCATTTTACCATTGGCACCCGCAATATGCAGTACATTTGAAAAATCAACATCTTCTGGTAAATAGGCTAAAATAACAAAAAAGGTGATGAACATGCCCGACATGATGACAAACATTTGTTGCTTTTGGGTAACATTCACTGCTTTTGTACCGCCTGTAACCGTGTAGATAATTACTAATACGCCAATAAAAATGTTTAAGAACGTTAAATTCCAACCCAGTAATGCCGATAAAATAATGGATGGTGCATATATGGTAATTCCTGTTCCTAGTCCTCTTTGAATTAAAAACAAAACAGCTGCTAAAGTGCGGGTTTGAACATTAAAGCGTTGCTCTAAATATTCATAAGCAGTATAGACTTTTAGACGGTGGTAAATAGGAATGAACGTATAGGCAATAACAATCATGGCTATTGGTAAACCAAAATAAAATTGCACAAATCCCATGCCGTCGTGATAGGCTTGCCCGGGTGTCGATAGGAAAGTAATTGCGCTGGCTTGGGTTGCCATTACAGATACTCCAACCGTAAACCAAGGGGTTTCATTGTTGTCTAATAAGTAATCTTTTACCGTAGCGCTTCCTTTGGTTTTTATAACCCCATACACTACAATAAAAAATAGGGTAGTAGATAATACAATCCAATCTAAAATTTCCATACTAGTTGTATATTTCCATTAGTAAATAGAAAATTAAAATATATAAAGCATTTAGAATCAAAACGATGCTATAGCTTTTTTTCCATTTATGTTTTTGTTCTTCCATAAAGTTTTTGTTTCAAGTTTAGCTTCGCTCTGTTAGGATGCACCTCGGGTCAAGTTTTTAGTTAAAAATCAAATTCATTAGTTGTCCAGCGCAATCATATTGGCTAGTAATCGATAGGCACCACCCACACCTTCGGGTAATTCTCTAAAGAAACTTAAGCCAGTATAGATGTAATTTCCTTTTCCAAACTTAGCAATTAACAAACTTCCTTTCTTTTCAGTTTCGCCTTCATCATGTGATGCTAAAATAGGAATAAATTCGTTACCCCATTTGTTCGGATAATATAACCCTTGTTCTTGTACCCAGCCAGTGAAATCGTTTTCAGTAATCTTATTTGGATAATGTAATACTTTATGATCAGGTGCCAAAAAGGTAACCTTAGCCTTTTCATTGGTCACACGATCGTTAGAAAGCTTTAATTCAAATGGCGCTATTTCTTTAGTTACTAAATTATTAGTAGTGTTGTATTGAACAATTACATTACCACCATTTTTAACGTATTCAAACAATATTTTATTCTTAAATTTCAATTCGTCAACTACATTAAACGCACGAATTCCTAACAGTACAGCGTCAAATGGGGCGAGTTTTTCAAGGGTAATTGCTTCGGGTTGTATCAAAGTTACAGTATATCCTAAATTCTCTAAACTTTTAGGAACTTCATCGCCTGCACCCATAATATAAGCAATCGTTTTTGCTTTGGTCTCATTAGACAATTTTACCAGCTTGGCTTCTGAAGGAACTAAAATAGTTTGCTTTGGAATATGCGTATATTGAATAGTAATTAATTCAGCATCAATAGTTTGGTTGTCTATCTCAACCAGTGCTTTGAGCATAGTCGTTACCTCTTTTTTACCAGGGAATACTTTAAAGGTGAATTTTTGATCTTCATTTTTAGCTGCAATAGTAAACGGTATTACCGTTGGACTCACACTCCAATCTTCGGGAAGTTGTAACGATAATTTTCCTGAAACACCTGCACGATGGGCTTTTACTACCACGGTAATTTCTTTGGGTTGTGCGTTGTTAAAAATCACAACTTTAGGAGCAATGGCAGTAGTTACACTAGGTAAAACTGTAAACGGAACATACGTTTCTCCGTCGTCGGGATTGTTGAATTTATAACTGATGTTTTTTACAAATTCAATTTGAGTACCTTCAATTTCTAGCGTGAATACAACCGGATAATTACTGGAAATTTCAGGTAGTATTCTCAAGGATTTATCGGATACATGATACATTCCTTCTGATTTTTTTTCTTTAAGCCAAAACAGATTGGAATAATCGGTAGTGCTTGCTATAGCGCAATCTTTGAACTGAAAATTGAGCTTTTCATTGTTTTTTAAAACCACATTTTTAGTGGCATCTTGAATATTCAGCGCACTTACACTTATTAATTTAACGGTTGAAGCACTTCTATTGATTACTTCAATAGAAAGGTTAAACTTGCTGTCTTTTGTAGTAGTTTCGGTATCGGCAACTGCTTCCATAAATAAGCCACTGCAGGCTTCAATAATTTTCAGAATTTGTTTGCTTTTTATGGCTTTCCAATGGCTGTCTTTCAGCTTTTGAATCAAATTGTAGGCGGCTACTAAATTAGGAATATGTACCGATGGGTTTTCAAAGTTGAAGTTTTTCTCCACCGTATAGAGTAGGGTTCCAATTTCTTTTCCGCCTGCTACGCGATTCCAAGTGGTGTCAATGCCTTCAAATATCGAACTGTTTTTCGGTAAATCACCTTTTAGTAATTCTAAATATTCGGTTTCTTCTCCTCGTGATCCTAATGTTCCAAACCCTTGGCATTTATGCTGACTTCGGCTTAATGCGGCAATTTCATTATTGCTTTTTCCTTTCAGTGGATAATATACATTGGATTTAATCGCCACTAAATTGGATTTATCGGCAGCATCAAAGGCTTCCTGACTACCATAAAACCACCACGAAGTATTAAAAAATACTCTTTTTGGTTGATAAGGTGTTATTGCATAGGCTTCTAAACTCAACTGTGCCGATGCGGTATGATGGCCGTGAGTAGATCCTGGGGTGTTGTGTGCAAACCGATTGATGATGATGTCGGGGCGATAGGTTTCAATTACTTGCAGCACATCTTTTAATACTTCCTTTTTGTTCCAAATGGCATAGGTTTCATTCGGTTCTTTTGAAAAACCAAAATCATTCGCGCGGGTAAAAAACTGTTCGCCACCATCAATTCTTCGTGCGGCTAATAATTCTTGGGTACGAATGGCGCCTAATTTCTCTCTAAGTTCGTTGCCTATTAGATTTTGACCACCATCGCCTCTAGTTAAAGATAAATAGGCAGTTTGCGCATGATAATGATTCGAAAAATAAGTAATTAATTTGGTGTTCTCATCATCAGGATGCGCTGCTACATACAATACTTTGCCTAGAAAGTTGAGTTTTTGTACTTGCTCATAAATTTCTACTGAATTTAGTTTCTGTGGTGCCTGCGCCCATAAGGTAGTCGAGCAACAAAGGAGTACGAGTAACGAATATTTTTTTAGCATGCTAAATGGTATTTAATCAAAAAATTCTTTTTCTTCTGTAATTCTATAAATTACCGAAATTCCTTTTTGCATCAATAGGTTGTTAGGATAGGTAATCATTTCACCATCACTTGATTGCAAAATAATATAAAACGCTTTTACATCCATAATTTCACCTTCCACCGGAAAATCTTTATCGTGAATCTTTATTTTATCACCAATTTTAAACGGATAGGAAAAAAAGATGATGATTCCGGCCGAAATATTACTCAATATAGACCATTGGGCAAACGATGCCACACCCACTACGGCAAATACCGAAGAGGTAATCAATAAGATTTGGTCTTTCTTTACCCCCCAAATGATGATGATCGAACTAAAGGCTAAGATGTTGATGAGTAAATGAATGTACTTAACAACCAAATTAGTACGGTGTTCTAATATCGAATTGCTTTTGGCATATTTGCGTACGATTTTTGTACTGCTTATTCTAAATATAAAATATAAAACGAGTACGATTAACGTACCAATTTCTTCATGTAAATACGGATTTTCAACTAACTTAAACATAGGCTATTAATTTTTGAAACAGTAATTCGGTAGGTAATCCCACCACATTGGTATAGGAACCTTCAATTTTTGAAATGCCAATTAACCCAATCCAATCTTGTATGCCATAACTTCCGGCCTTGTCAAAGGGTTGGTATTGGTCTAAATAATACTGAATGGCGGCATCAGATAGTGCAGCAAAGGTAACTTTCGTAACACAATGAAACACTTCGGTTTTTTCTATGGATTTCAAACAAACCGACGTAATGACTTCGTGGGTTTGATTCGATAATTTTTGTAACATCGCAAAGGCATCGGCGGCATCTGTTGGTTTGCCTAATGCTGTGCCGTTGAGCCAAACAATAGTATCAGAGGTTACTAATACATCGTTTTCTGCCAATTCGTTTTCAAAGGCATTTGCTTTTAGTTCGGCTAAATAATTGGTAATCTCTTCCGCTTTTAAATGATTGGGATATACTTCCTCAATTTCTTTTAATCGAATAGTAAACGGTATAGCCAAGTCTTTAAAAAACTGCTGCCTTCTGGGTGAACCCGAAGCTAATATGATGTTTTTATGGTGTACAATTTCTTTAAGCATGTTGTATGGAGTAAATTATAACGGCAATGGAAAACAGACTAGTAATCAATACAAATTGGAGTACGCGATTCAATACTATAAATTCTTTAGCGCTCGTACTGTTGATTAATTTGAGTCCTACAAATAAAAGCGGCCCTAGCATAGTAATTAAAATATAATACAAGGCCAGGTTTAATTCAAACAAATAGTTCTTGCAGTAATACAGTATCATAGCAAGAATAAGTATTACGAATCCACCTGTTATTATTTTTGTTTTTAGCAGCCCTAATCGTGTGGCAAGGGTAGTATTGCCTACCATTTCATCGTTTTGTTTGTTTTTTAAGTCGTTAACCAGTTCTTTGAGTAGTACCAAAAAGAAACTAAAAATAGCATAATCAATAAGAATGCCAAATACTTCACCCATGCGCACTTTATTAGTTGCATCAGTAGCCGGAAAAACATCAAACAAAGCAATAGTTACAATGCTAATAGCTACTAACAGCGCAGTGATGCCATTGTTGATAAACGGAATTTGTTTTAAGTTGGTAGCTTGAATATAGAGTAGGGTAGCGACCAATACAAAAAGGGAAGCAAAAGTAGGTTTGTAAATTACATTGGACAAGTAAAAACCAATTCCCACACCGACAATGGTTAAACCAATGTACCAATTATAAGCACTTGTTTCAGTAATTGTATTACCTACCAATCTACTTTGTGGACGAATGATCTCATCCTCTTCCTGATTTACAATGTGTTGCATCACGGCTCCACCTGCAGCAATACAAACCGTTGACAACACTAAAAGTAAGTAGTTGAAATCGGTTAGCGCTAAATCAATATAGGATTGCGTTAAAAATAAATACCGAAATACCAATAGCATCGTGGCAAGCAAGAGTAGGTTTTGGTATTTTATGAGTTTTAAGTATTTCATTTATTTTTGTTTCAAGTTTCAGGTTTCAGGTTCAAAGTTTACTTATTCCATTTCAACATTCGTTGTTCCTTGTTCAATTTAATCCATTTAATCTTTTAATCTGTGGCTAATAAAATTAACGTTTAGTTTGACCTACTGTTAAGCCTCTCTTATATGGTTAATTATGTAACACAAAGTCACACAAAGTCAATCACAAAGTTTCACAAAGTTCTTCCAACATCTAACATCCATCTTCCTTCATCCATCATCCCTCATTCCTCATCAATCAAACTTCGCATCAAAATGCTCCATCCATTTGCCTTGTACTTTCATGACTTGTTCAATGACATCGCGCACAGCGCCTTTTCCGCCTTCAATGTGTGAAACATAGTTGGAGATGCCTTTGATTTCTGGAACTGCATTTTGTGGACAAGTTGGTAGGCCTACTAATTGCATTACGTGATAATCTGGAATGTCATCGCCCATATACAATACGTTTTCTGGAGCAATGCCATAGATATCGGTGAATTCCTTGAAGGTTTCTACTTTATTGGGTACGCCCAAATAGATATCGGTGATGCCTAAATTGCGTAAGCGCACTCGCACTCCTTCATTACTTCCGCCCGAAATAATACAGACAGTGTAGCCATTTTCAAGTGCAGCTTTCATAGCATAACCGTCTCTAATGTTCATGTTGCGCAACATTTCACCAGTTGGCGTTACATGTATGGTGCCATCGGTTAATACCCCATCGACATCAAAGACGAAGGTGGTAATTTGGTTCATGATTTCTTTATAACTTTTTGACATGTTGTATCGATTGTGTGAGTAATTGATAAATTGTTTTGTATTCGGGATTTTCTATGAAATCTAAATGTTTTTCTATCGTTTTGGTGTCGTTTCTTAAAGCTGGACCCGTTTGTGCCGCACTAGGTGCAAGGGACTCAATTTTACGAGCGGTTTCCTGGATTAACGGATGCAGTACCTCAAACGGTATGTGGTGTTCCGTACAAATTTCGTGCCCAATGTGGTACAAATGATTCACAAAATTACAGACAAACACAGCGGCAACATGTAAACTCTTGCGTTGTTCAGAAGAAAGGGAAACTACTTTTTGCGCAATGCAATGCCCTAATTTTTCTAAAAGTTGGTAATCTTCTTCGTGTTGCACTTCGATGCAAATAGGAATTTCAGCAAAATCAATTGCCTTGCCTTTGGTAAAGGTTTGTAACGGATAAAACACGCCCTTTCTATTGTTGTCTTGCAACACGGAAATTCCCGAAGACCCAGAAGTATGCACTACCAGTCTGTTGTTAAACGGCAATTGTGCGGCTACCTCTGCAATAGCATCATCTGACACCGCTATAATATAAACGTCTGCTTCGGTGATTTTTTGATAGTCATTCGTGATTTTATCCATTGGAAGCAATGCCGCTAAGTGACTTGGATTACGAGCTACCGCTTGCACCAAATCTACTTCTTGAGCCTGCAAAAACACTTGTATTAAGTGTTGCGCTACATTCCCGGAACCAATGAGTACGACTTTTATCATGGTGCTAAAATAGTGATTTTTGGGGAAAAAGACAAGAGGGGAGATGGGAGTTGGGAGATGGGAGATGGGAGTTGGGAGTTGGGAGTTGGGAGTTGGGAGAGCTTTGTGAAACTTTGTGTGTGACTTTGTGTGACTTTGTGTTACATAATAAACCAAATAAGAGATGCTTAACAGCATGACAAACGAGACGTGAAAGTATTTAGTATTACGATTTACAATCGAATACTTACCTTATATGAACTTTAACTTACTTCTACGCAATACAACTTAAATTAACTTATATGACTTATATGGTAAATAATTATTTAACCACAAAGTACACAAGGAAGGCACAAAGTTCACTATAATGTGATGCTTCCTTACGTCAGCATGACAATATAGACGTTGATTTCTCTATGAACAACGAACAACGAATTGGGAACAACGAATGTTGAAATGTAAACTTGACCTACTGAAAACTACCTCAAGCTCGCACCCAACTGGCTTTCAAAATTACTTTGAAGCTTGCTCATGATTTTATCAATTTGCGTGTCGGTTAGGGTTTTTGAATCGTCTTGTAAAATGAAACTTACGGCATACGATTTTTTTCCTTCGGGTAGGTTAGCGCCTTGGTACACATCAAACAGATTAACGTCTTTCAATACGCCTTTTTCGGTTTGTTTTGCAATAGTAAAGATTTGTTCAAACGCTACGTTTTCATCTACTAATAAAGCAAAATCACGACGAACTTCTGGGTATTTAGGAATGTCGGTGAATTTGATTTTAGTAGTGATGTATTTCTGTAATTTGTCCCAATTAAAATCAGCAAACACTACTTCTTGTTTGACGTCGAAGTGTTTTAGGATTGATTTTTTGATGGTTCCAAATTCTACAATGATTTCTTTTCCAATGGCTAAGGCTAATCCTTCGGCAAACACATCATTAGCAAATGGTAAACTGTTTACTTTTTGATCAATGCCTAATCGGATTAGTACCGCCATCACATATCCTTTTACTAAAAAGAAGTCTGATTTTTCTTGGGGTTTTGTCCAACTTTCAGCGCTTCTATTTCCGGTAACGGTTAACGTAAGGTGTTTGTCTTCTTGGTAGCCGTCTGTTGTTTTATGATAGGTTTTACCAATTTCAAACAATTTTAAATCGCTTCTTCTGCGGTTGTTGTTGAATGCTACTGCTTCTAAAGCTGAAAACAATAAGGATTGACGCATTGCTGCTAAATCGTTACTCAACGGATTCAACATGATTACGTTTTGATTGGCATCTAACTGACTCGACAACGCAATGTAATCGGGAGTAGTTAGTGAATTGGCCATCATTTCATTGAAGCCTAAAGCACACAATTGGTTTGCAATGGTATTTTGTACGTTGAACTCTGCAGTGCGTGGCGAATTTGATACTGTAGCATTTAATTTACCTGGTAGGGCTACATTGTTATATCCATACACTCTTAAAATTTCTTCAATGACATCAATTTCACGGGTAACATCTACACGGTATGACGGAATGGTTAAGCCTAAACCGGCATCGGAAATAGAGTTTACTTTAATGTCTAATGAAGCCAATATTTTTTTAATGGTCTCTGGTTTAATTTCTTCACCAATAATGCGGTTTACTTTTTGGAAATGAATGAATACGCTAAAATCTTCTATTTTCTTTGGATACACATCAATAATGTCTGATGTGATTTCTCCACCCGCCACTTCTTGAATTAATAAGCCAGCACGCTTTAAGGCATATTCGGTAATGGAAGGATCAATTCCTCGCTCAAAACGGAAAGAGGCATCGGTACTTAAGGTATGTCTTTTAGCGGTTTTGCGCACGGCAACCGGATTAAAATAGGCACTTTCTAAGAAAACAGTAGTTGTTTCTTCTGAAACACCTGATGTTTTTCCGCCAAACACCCCTGCAATACACAACGGTCCGTTTGCATCACAAATCATTAAGTCTTCTTCGTGCAAGGTGCGTTCAACGTCGTCTAGCGTTACAAATTTAGTTCCTGCAGCAACGGTTTTGATGATTACTTTGTTGCCTTCAATTTTTGCGGCATCAAAGGCGTGTAATGGTTGTCCTAATTCGTGCAATACATAATTAGTAACATCGACTACATTGTTTTTTGGGGTTAACCCAATGGCTTTTAATTTATTTTGCAACCAACTTGGCGACGGTTTAACGGTGATTCCAGAAATGGTAACCCCACAATAACGCGGTGCTAATTTACTGTCTTCTACTTTTACGTCTATTTTTAAGGTGCGTTTTTCTACTTTGAATTTACTCACAGATGGCGTAATCAACTCAGAGGATGTACCTCGTTGCAACAAACCTGCTCTTAAATCGCGCGCTACGCCCATGTGCGACATGGCATCGGCACGGTTAGGGGTAAGGCCTATTTCAAATACCTCATCGGTTTCAATATCAAATACTTTGGCAGCGGGAGTTCCGGGTACTAATGTATCAGCTAAGATCATAATACCGTCGTGACTTTCGCCTAATCCTAGTTCGTCTTCGGCACAAATCATACCGTGGCTTTCTTGTCCGCGAATTTTTCCTTTTTTAATTTCGAATGCGTTTCCTTCTTTGTCAAACAATTTAGTCCCTATAGTAGCTACGGGTACTTTTTGCCCTACTGCTACATTAGGCGCTCCGCATACAATTTGTACAGGTGCGTTGCCATCGCCTAAATCTACTGTGGTGATTTTTAATTTATCGGCATCAGGGTGTTTTTCACAGGTAAGTACATGACCTACTACCACGCCTTGTAACCCGCCTTTTAAACTTTCAAAGGTATCAACACCTTCCACTTCCAAACCTAAGTCGGTAAGTATGTCGGCAATCTCTTCAGATTTTAAATCGGTTTTAATGAACTGTTTTAACCAATTGTATGATATACGCATTTTTGTATCGATTTTAAAAAAAGCAAAGATACTTTTAAAAATTAGAAATTAAAAAGTAAAAATTAAAAAGTATTCAGTGGTCGGTGTGGAGTGTGTAGTTGGGAGTTTGTAGATGGGTGATGGGAGAGGGAAGTTGGGAGTTGGGAGTGGGGAGTTGGGAGTGGTCATTGAAAAAAAAGTAAAAAGTAAAAAGTAAAAAGTAAAAGTGTTCAGTCACAGTGGTCAGTGGTCAGTCTCAGTGTTACGAAATATGAGTTAAGATTGTTTACTCGACAATAACCCATTTTTTATCACTATTGAGGTGGAAGGAACCCAGGTGTTCTCGGGAACATTCAAAGGGTGCAATTAATGATAAAAAGTTGATTCCGTCTGCTCCACGATAGAGGTGGTATATTTCACCAATAACGGGCTCAAAGGCGAATTTTGCACTGTACACTAATTCGTTGTATTCATACTCTTTCATTAATTTATCGTATTGAATCTTGAGTTCGTTGAACTTATTTTCAAATTCTTTATTAACACTTCTAATGCCTCTACTTTTAAAAGCTACAACATCTTCAATTTGAATTACAGGAGCACCAACACTGGTGGCATAACTCATCAGGCTTGCGTTGTAACCTTCTGTTTCAGAATACACAACATTATCTGGTTTTTTAGATTCCATGAACTTACCTTTTAGAAATTTTATTGTTGGTGATGGCGCGCTGTCTAGTGCATTTGAATCGGTCGATATCGGCACTTCGTTTAGCGCTGTGTTTGGTTTTGCAATTCTCGACACGGGTGCGCCACAATTTATAACTGCTCCATTTAAGCTCTTTTTTCATCAAGGCTTTTACGTCGGCTTCTACTAAACCAAACTGGAAAGTAATGGCATCAAAAGGCGTGCGGTCTTCCCATGCCATCTCAATGATTCTATCGATTTGGATTTCGGTTAGGGGTTCGTTGGTATCGGGTGCGCTGATGATGGGCTTCATTTTGTTTATTAGTTATAATAAAAAGATTAAACAAAAGTACGTATAATTTTGGATAAAAAAAAATTTTGATGATGGGTGATGAGAGTGGTCAGTTATCAGTGGTCAGTGTTCAGTTGTCAGTGGGGAGTTTGGAGATGAGAGTAGGGAGTATAGACTAATATTCTTTTATGAACTTGAACTTACTTCAGCGCCTTCTAACTTGAACTAACTTATATGACTTATATATTTAAAAATTGATTTTGAACAAGGAATGATGAACAAGGAATAACGAATATTGAAAGGGAAAAAGGATAATTAATAATGGGTGGTTGGTGCCAGTAATAGAAATTAAACAGTTGTTAAATATCTCATTTTCAATTCATTTTTTGAGTATTTTTTTTATATTTAGGCATTAAAATAAATTAAATGAACAATTACAATAGTAACATCACACCAAAGAAAGCAGATAAATATTTGATTAATGGGGAAATTATAACTTGGAATGGAGCCTTTAATCAGGTGTATTCAACCATATCTTCTACAGAAAAATACGCACCTACCTTCTTAGGTGAAGTTCCTGATTTAACCGAAAAAGAAGGATTAGAAGCCGTTGAAGCAGCTAATAACGCTTTTGATAATGGTCAAGGTATTTGGCCAACCATGAAAGTTAGTGATCGCATAAAATGTGTAGAAAACTTTGCGCACCAAATGAAAGCAACTCGAACAGAGGTGGTGCATTATTTGATGTGGGAAATTGGAAAATCATTGCCCGATAGTGAAAAAGAATTTGACAGAACGGTCGATTACATTTTTGAAACTATTAAAAGTTATAAAGAATTAAATGCCAGAAACGCTCATTTTTCAAATGTTCAAGGAATTAATGCAATGATTCGCAGAAGTCCGCTTGGCGTAGTTTTATGTTTAGGTCCTTATAACTATCCATTAAACGAAACCTTTACCTTGCTTATTCCGGCACTTATTATGGGAAATACGGTGGTATTCAAACCTGCAAAATTAGGAGTGTTACTTATTGAACCTTTATTAGAAATTTTTAACAAATCATTTCCAAAAGGAGTCATCAATATTGTTTTTGGTCGTGGAAGGGAATTAGCTGCACCAGTAATGAAATCTGGATTGGTTAGCGTATTATCATTAATTGGTAATAGCAAAGCTGCAGTGGCACTTCAAGATTTACATCCAAATAAAAATAGGTTACGTTTAATTTTAGGTTTAGAAGCTAAAAATCCTGCTATTATTTTAGCGGATGCCAATATGGATTTAACAGTTTCAGAATGTATATCGGGAAGTTTATCATTCAATGGGCAACGCTGTACTGCTTTGAAATTAATTTATGTGCATGAAGCGGTAAAAGACGAATTTTTAGAAAAGTTCTGCGAAAAAGTCGACAATCTAGTTTATGGAAATCCGTGGGAAAAAGACGTTTTTTTAACGCCACTACCCGAAAAAGAAAAACCGCAATACATAAAAGAACTCATTGATGATGCGCTGCAAAAAGGAGCTAAAATAATGAATGCCAAAGGAGGAGTCGTTACCGATAATTTCATTTATCCTGCCGTAATTTATCCTGTTGATGCTAGTATGCGCTTGTTTCATGAAGAGCAATTTGGCCCCGTCGTGCCAATAATCGCATTTAAAGATATAGCTACACCTTTGCAAAACATGTCAGATTCCAATTATGGACAACAAGTGAGTTTGTTTGGAAAAAACAGCGAAGTTATAGCACCACTGATTGACGCTTTAATTAATTTGGTATGTAGAGTCAATTTAAACAGTTCGTGCCAAAGAGGTCCTGATGTATTTCCTTTTACTGGACGAAAAGACTCTGCTGTAGGAACTTTAAGTATTCATGATGCGTTGCGTTCTTTTTCGATACGAACATTCGTAGCATCAAAAGACAATGCCTACAACAATGAAATTTTGCAAGAGCTACTGGATAGTAAAAAATGTAATTTTATCAACACTGATTATATTCTATAAACAGTATGAAACACAAAAAACATGAGATTCTTTATCTCATGTTTTTTTATGCTTACTACATAACGTATTTTAAAGATCTGAAGTTTATTTCTTCTTACTCTCTTCCTTGATGTCTACTTTAGGATAATTTTCTTCCTTTTGCTTTTTACCCGAATAATAAATATTCCAATTGGTTAAATAAACATAAGCAAGAAAAATGATTCCACCTATGATAAAAAAGCCTATACTCATGTCGTTCTTCTTTGACGGATTGCTATTGCGAATAATAAAATGGTTCCTGGCCAGTGTGCAGAATACAAGGCTTCATCATAATTTCCGAATAAAGCCAATGAAATTGAATACAACATGCAAATGAAGGCTAGAATAATGGGATACCATTTCAAAATAAATAATTTCATACTTTTTTTATTAATTAATTTTTAATAACACTCTAATTTTAGTAAAAATTTTTTTAATATTCAAAGAATATACGCAAAGTTTACACAATATTAATTTTCAATTCATAAAATGGAAGGGAATATATGCTGAAAAAATATAATTGAATACCAACCAACCATAACCATCTCTTTGATCTAAGCGTAATAAAAGACTTTTCGTTTCAATGCGCTAAATGAAATGACGGAGGAGGGGGAAATCAAAAATGGAACGGTTTTTGTAAATTTAATTAAAACTAATTGATATGAAATATATTTTAATTATTGCGTTTGTATGTGTAAGTAGCTTCGCAAATGCTCAAAAAGTGTTTAGTACGCAATATGCGAACCAAGCAGAAATTAAAGTTTTTGTGGTGAAATATGAAAACCAAGCGGACTTAAAAGTCTTTAAGGTGAAGTATGAAAACCAAGTGGGTGAGAATAATGGTAAGTGGTTTTTTTCTACATATGAAAACCAGGCGAAAAAGAAAATTCATTTTGTGGATTACGAAAATCAAGCGGATTTAAAAATTTTCTTTGTAGCCTATGAAAATCAAGCAGGTTGGAGAAACAATGAAAAGAAGTATTTGATGTATTAGGGGTTTAGATAATTGATAATTGATAATAGAAATTATAAAATTTCTTCGACGTGTTTTTTAATGTTGGAAGCGATTTTTGTCATGGGTAGGTCGTTTGCATCACCTCCGAATGGATCCTCAATTTCTTCGGCAATGAGTTCTAAACTGGCTAAAACATAGAAAATGAAAATAACCACCGGAATTACGTAATAGCCTAAGCTGAATACAAATCCAAACGGTAAAGTCATCACAAAAAAGAAAATGAATTTTTTAATAAATGAGCTATACGAGTAGGGTATAGGTGTATTTTTTATTCGTTCGCAAGCACCACATATATCGGTAAACGATTGTAATTCGGCATTGATTAGATAACACTGATCGCCTGTAATTTTTCCTGATTTATACAAATCAGTTACTTTTTGAAATAACATTTTTGCCACTTGGTTCGGACGGTGTTTGTGATGATCTATTTCTAAATCTAGTCCTTCAAATAACATTTGGCTTACTTCTTCATTGAGTAAATGTTTTGAAAGTACGGAAGAATAGGCAGGAATCACTTTTCTGAAATAAGTTCTGTCGTTTTCCTCTTTTAAATAAGTTGATAGTTTGAGCGCTAAGTTGCGGCTGTTGTTTACTAATCCTCCCCATAGTTTACGTCCTTCCCACCAACGATCGTAGGCGGTATTGGTGCGATAAGCTAAAAGCAACGACAATACAAACCCTACAGTTGTATGCATTACCGTTAGGTTTTTTACGTGGCTGTTTTCGGAAAGTTTCCAATATTCGAGTTCTAAATAGGCAATGCCCGCTGCATAAAGGCCAATAAAGATCATCATTGGAATCAATTGTCTGAAGGTATCCGATTTGTGGAAACGAAAAATAAAGGTAATCCAGTCTTTAGGGTTGTATTGTATCATTTTTGTTTATTTTTTTATGGTTTTAGCTAATGTAATTCCAAATGGTTTTCTTTTTACTGATTTCAATAAAAGCTTCTCTTAATTTGCTATGTTGTGGTTTTTCCATTGGGGCATCGTCTTTTAATAATTTTATGGCATGGTATCTTGCCAATTGTAAGATGTCTTTGTCTTTGACTAAATCGGCAATTTGCAGGTTCAAAACGCCGCTTTGTTGTTTTCCCATAATATCGCCAGGTCCTCGTAGTTTTAAATCGACTTCCGATATTTCAAAGCCATCATTGGTACGTACCATGGTTTCCATTCTAATTTTGCTGTCGTTGCTGAGTTTATGACTGGTAATTAGAATGCAATAACTCTGTTCGGCGCCACGACCTACACGACCTCGTAACTGATGCAATTGGGAAAGCCCAAAGCGCTCTGCACTTTCTATGATCATTACAGAAGCATTAGGAATGTTTACACCTACTTCAATAACCGTTGTGGCAACCATAATGTTTGTTTTACCAGCTGCAAATCGACGCATTTCTTCGTCTTTGTCGGCAGGTTTCATTTTTCCGTGTAAAATGGAAATCGAATATTGCGGTAGCGGAAAATCGCGAGAAATACTTTCGTATCCGTCCATTAAATCTTTGTAATCCATTTTCTCCGATTCTTGAATTAATGGGTATACTATGTAGATTTGGCGACCTTTTGCAATTTCATCTTTTATGAATTTCCATACTTGTAGTCGATTGGAATCGTAGCGATGAACGGTTTGAATGGGTTTTCTACCAGGTGGCAATTCATCAATCACTGAAATATCAAGGTCACCATATAAACTCATGGCTAAGGTTCGTGGAATAGGTGTTGCGGTCATGACCAAAACATGAGGTGGGATAGCGGCTTTTCTCCACAATTTACTTCTTTGCTCGACACCAAAACGATGCTGTTCATCTATAACGGCTAAGCCTAAATTATGGAATTGCACTTTATCTTCTAATAATGCATGGGTACCAATAATGATGTCTAAACTCCCGTTTTCGAGTGCTTCATGTATGATTTTTCTATCTGAAGTTTTAGTTGAACCAGTTAGTATTTTTATGTTAATATTCAGTTCTTTAGCTAATTCTGAAATTCCGTTAAAATGTTGGTTGGCTAATATTTCCGTAGGTGCCATTAAGCAACTTTGAAAACCGTTATCTTTTGCTAAAAGCATGCACATTAACGCTACTATGGTTTTTCCTGAACCTACATCGCCTTGCAGTAATCGATTCATTTGAGCATTTCTTCCTAAATCGTTTCTAATTTCTTTTAGCACACGTTTTTGCGCATTAGTTAACTCAAACGGCAAATGATTGGTATAAAAATCAGTAAAGTTATCGCCTACTTTTTCAAACGGCATTCCTTTGATTTTATGTTTGCGAATGAGATTTTTAGTAATGAGTTGCAATTGAATAAAAAACAATTCTTCAAACTTCAATCTAAATTGTGCTTTCGCTAATAGGTCTTGACTTTTTGGGAAATGAATATTAAATAAAGCGGCATTTTTTGGAATTAACTTTAATTCGTCTAAAAGATAGTTCGGTAAGTTTTCAGAAAACAAAGCCTGCGTTTCCACAAACAATTGCTGCATTATTTTATTGATGACTTTATTTGAGATGCCTTTATTGGCTAGCTTTTCGGTACTTGGATACACGGGTTGCATGGCAGAACGAAGACTAGCTTTATGTTCGTCTAACAGTTCCATTTCGGGATGTGCCATGTTATAAGTAGCACCAAATTGCGTTACTTTTCCAAAAATCACATACGGAACATTGATTTTAATGCTGTCTCGAATCCATTTTTGACCTTGAAACCATACGAGTTCCATTTGCCCTGTATCATCTATGAAAGTAGCGACTAATCGTGAACGTCCTTTACCTTGTTCAACTGTTTTGATATTAATGATTTTACCCACAACTTGCACTTCCGAATTACTGTTTTGGAGTTCGTTTATCTTGTAATAACGGGTTCGGTCAATGTATCTGTTTGGAAATAAATGCAATAAATCGGCATACTTATGAATGCCTAACTCTTTACGCAACAGATCACCACGTTGGGGGCCAACGCCTTTGAGGTATTCTATGGGAGTTTCGAGTAGGCTCATGTTTAGTATTCAGTGTTCAGTTTTTAACATTTTTTTGAAACACATAGTCACATCAGTAATACTAACTGTAGATTTAGAGCGTTTCACTTTTCAGAGTTAACATAGCAAATCTGTGTGAATCCGATAAATCTGTGTCATCTGTGTTCTAAAACCAAAAGCGAAGATACTAGATAATTTGTTAATTTAGAAACGCAAAAAATTGAAAATGTTTATATTCGTGCCAAATTAAATCCATGAAGATGTTTCGTATACTTTTGGTCTTGTTTTTTATTCCTTTAACTTTTGCCCAACAAATTGATAAAGTTGATTTTTTGAAATGTGATGCATTAGTACTTCCCAACGCTTCTGACAAATCAATTTCTGGAACCATTACTTATGAATTTAAAGTAAAGAAAGCAATTGACACCATTAAAATTGATGCTAAGAATATGAGTTTTACCGATGTTATGATAAATGGAATACAAGTTGCATTTAAAAATAACTCTAAAGAGTTGGTTCTATATGAAGGCTTTAAAAAAGGTAAAAACAAATTAACGTTTCAATACAACGCAAAACCCAAGCAAACGCTCTATTTTACAGGAACGGATGATAATTATCAAATTTGGACTCAAGGCCAAGGCAAATACACCAGTCATTGGTTGCCTAGTTTTGATGATGTGAATGAAAAAGTTGTTTTTAATTTATCGATTAAATTTCAAAATGGATATAATGTAATTTCAAATGGTGTTTTTAAAAATGTAAATCATAAACGAAATGGTTATGAAAATGGTTTTTCGACATACAATTTTCAAATGCAACAACCCATGTCGTCATATTTAGTAATGTTTGCGATTGGTAAATTCGAAAAACAAACTGCAACCACTAAATATGGAACGCCTTTAGAATTCTATTTGGACAAAAATGATTATTTAAAATTTGAACCTACGTATCGCTATTCTAAAGAACTATTCGATTATTTGGAACAAGAAATAGGCGTGAAGTATCCTTGGGGTATTTACCGTCAGGTTCCGGTTCGCGATTTTTTATATGCGGGTATGGAAAATACGACTTCGACTATTTTCTCTCAAGATTTTGTGGTGGATAGTATAGGTTTTAATGATCGAAATTATGTCAATGTCAATGCACATGAGTTGGCCCATCAATGGTTTGGTAATTTTATTACGGCGCAATCAGGAAAACACCATTGGTTGCAGGAAGGTTTTGCTACTTATTATGCGTTATTAGCTGAACGTCATTTGTTTGGTGATGATTATTTTTATGAGAAATTAAATGAGTATGCTGAACAATTAATCCGAGTTTCCAAAACCGATACGATACCTGTGATGAACGAAAAAGCAAGTTCGTTATCGTTTTACAAAAAAGGGGCTTGGGCGTTGCATGTGTTACGAGAAGATATAGGGGTGAAGCTATTCCAAAAAGCGGTTAAAAAGTATTTGAAGAAATACCAATATAAAAACGTGAATACCGATGATTTCTTGAGAATTGTAAAAGAAATTTCGGGTTATGATATAGATAATTTTAAAAAGGTTTGGTTAGAAACGGCAGGATTTGATCGTACTTTGGCTCAAAAGTACTTGAATAAAAATAACTTTATTCAAGATTTTTCAACGCTCAGAAAAAGTAAAAAGTCCTTATCTGAATTAGTAGCAATAATGCAATCTGATGCCTATTATCCGATTAAGCAATATGTGGTTTTCCAAACTCAAAGTTTACCTTATGAGGAACGTAAAATACTATTGGATGCCGCATTAGCTACAAACTCTATTCCTGTAAGACAAATGGTAGCCGAGACAATGCAAGTCATACCACCCGATTTTAAAGCGGCTTATGAATCGTTATTATTAGACGATTCCTATATAACTAAAGAGATTGCACTCAATCATTTGTGTGATAATTTTCCAGAGGAGCGCTTACGTTATTTAGAACAAACTAAAGAAATTGTGGGAAATAACGATATGAGTTTTCGATTGAATTGGTTGGCATTAGCCATTAATTCTGAAAATGTTTCTAAGCAAGTCAAAATTCCATCCTATAATCAACTAGTAGATTTTGCTTCAGATAAATACGAAAGTTCGGTCAGACAAAATGCGTTAGAATTGTTATTACAACTCAATCCAAATGATGAACAAGTGATTGAATTGTTGTTCAAAGCTACGGTACATCACAAATGGCAGTTTACTAAATTTTGTAGAGATACTATTCGAGAAAATATAAAAAACACAGCATTTAGAAGTCGAGTTGAAGAGTTGTCCAAAACGGCTGATGAAAATAGGGCTGCTTTGTATATGAAGTTTTTAAAAGAGTAAAGTTATTAAACACAGATTTCTAAAAAACCCTTTTTAATTCTTCTTTAATAAAACTGATTGCGATAGCACTTGGGGCTTCAACTTCTGTTAATTCAAGCATGATGGCTTCTCTCATTTTATCGGCATCGGCCACTTCTTCTCTTAGTGCCTGTTTTCTGATCATTTGTATGGTACTGTTTTTTGCTTTTAAGATAATATGCCACGTTTCAGCAGTAAGGTATATTTGTTGCGATAAGTTATGTTCAAATTCAGTTTGAATCTGATGCGTTAATAAAGTAGCATAATCGTCTTTGCTTTTTCCTATTGGCGCCACACGCAATAATAAATGAGTAGGATTGATGCGTTCTAACAATAATACTATTCGTTCATAGGCTTGCAAGCGAATGGGTAGTGCTTGCTTTTGATTTTCTCTTAGCAATTCAAACTTGCGTTTGCTTTCTTCACTGTTATAGAATTTTTGCATCATTACAAAAGCTACTCCTCCAGTAATTAAAGCTGGTAAGGTATAAGCTGCTATTTCAAGTAATTTATCTTCGATGATCATTTTAAATACGATTTAAATATATTGCAAATTAAGAGTAAAAAAATTAAATATCAAATTAGTACAAAGGTAGTTTGTATTCTTGTTCTAATGGTTAATAACTTCTTTTGTAATAACCCCTTTCATAATGTATTTTTGTAAAATAGATTAAATCACCTATTGACTATGAAAGAAATGCAACGGTATATTAGCCAATTAAACGAAGCGCAACAAGCACCTGTTCTCCAGAAGGAAGGCCCCATGATTGTTATTGCGGGAGCGGGTTCTGGTAAAACACGTGTATTAACCGTTCGTATTGCTAATTTAATGAGTCTGGGTGTTGATGCTTTTAATATTTTGGCCTTAACATTTACCAACAAAGCAGCACGTGAAATGAAAAAACGTATTGCTGATATTGTGGGAACAAACGAAGCTAAGAACCTTTGGATGGGAACTTTTCACTCGGTTTTTGCGAAGATTTTACGAAGCGAAGCCGATAAATTAGGGTACCCTTCAAACTTTACCATTTATGACACTCAAGATTCTGTTCGATTATTAGGGGCTATCATTAAAGAGATGCAATTGGATAAAGATATATACAAACCCAAACAAATTTTAGGTCGGATTTCTTCTTATAAAAATTCGTTGATTACGGTTAAAGCTTATTTCAATAATCCCGAATTGCAAGAAGCTGATGCAATGAGTAAAAAACCGCGTATGGGCGAAATTTATCAAAATTATGTGGAGCGATGTTTTAAATCGGGTGCCATGGATTTTGATGATTTATTATTGAAAACCAATGAATTATTGAATTTGTACCCTGATGTTTTAGCGAAATATCAAGACCGTTTTCGCTATATATTAGTTGATGAGTACCAAGATACCAATCATTCGCAGTATCTAATTGTCCGTGCGTTATCTGATCGTTTTCAAAATATTTGCGTGGTAGGTGATGATGCTCAAAGTATTTATGCTTTTCGAGGTGCCAACATCAACAATATTTTAAATTTTCAGAAGGATTACGAAAATGTGCAATTGTATCGTTTGGAACAAAATTATCGTTCGTCAAAAAATATTGTAGAAGCAGCGAATAACGTTATTGATAAGAATAAAACCAAGTTGGATAAAATTGTTTGGACATCTAATGCTGATGGTCCAAAAATTAAAGTACACCGAAGTTTAACCGATGGTGAAGAAGGTCGTTTTGTAGCCGCTACTATTTTTGAGCAAAAGATGCAAAATCAAATGCTTAATGGCCAATTTGCTATTTTGTATCGTACCAATGCGCAATCTCGTGCCATGGAAGATGCCTTGCGTAAACACGATATTCCGTATCGAATATATGGAGGTTTGTCTTTTTATCAACGAAAGGAAATTAAGGATGTTTTGGCTTATTTACGTTTGGTAATTAATCCGAAAGATGAAGAAGCATTGGTGCGTGTGATTAATTATCCAGCTCGAGGAATAGGTGACACCACGGTAGAAAAATTAACGGTTGCAGCCAATCATTACAAGCGTTCTATTTTTGAAGTAATGGAACACATTGATAAGATTGATTTGAAGCTGAATTCGGGTACAAAAAATAAAATCTCTGATTTTGTTACGATGATTAAAAGTTTTCAAGTGATTAATGAAAATCAGGATGCGTTTTTCTTAACTGATCATGTAGCTAAGAAAACCGGATTGGTTCAAGAATTGAAAAAAGACGGAACGCCTGAAGGCATTGCTAAAATTGAAAACATCGAAGAGCTACTCAACGGTATCAAAGACTTCACCGAAGGGCAAAAGGAAATCGATGGCGCTAGAGGTGCTTTAGACGAGTTTTTAGAAGATGTAGCTTTGGCAACCGACTTAGATAAAGACACTGGGGACGATGACCGAGTAGCCTTAATGACCATTCACTTGGCAAAAGGATTAGAATTTCCACATGTGTTTATTGTAGGATTAGAAGAAGATTTATTTCCTAGTGCAATGAGTCTAAATACCCGAAGCGAATTAGAAGAAGAGCGACGTTTGTTCTATGTTGCTTTAACTCGTGCTGAACATCAAGCGTATTTAACTTATGCGCAATCGCGCTATAGATGGGGAAAATTAGTCGATAGCGAACCTTCGCGTTTTATAGAAGAAATTAACGATGAATATTTAGAATATTTAAACCCAGTGGATTCGGGTTATCGCTACAAACCAGTTATGGATATTGATGTTTTTGGGGATATTGATAAATCGAAATTACGATTAGCTAAACCTACTGCTGGAACACCACCAAAGAGCCCTTTAGCCCCCGAAGGCGGAATCAATATTCCAAATATTAGAAAACTTAAACCAGTTTCTAGTAATACAGGAGGTTCCAATATATCCGATTCAAATTTAGCGGTTGGAAATATCGTTATGCATGAGCGTTTTGGAAAAGGACAAATTGTAAGCATGGAAGGCTTTGGAGCCGACAAAAAAGCGGAAATACGTTTTGATATTGGTGGCTTGAAGAAGCTGCTGTTGCGCTTTGCAAAGTTGAATGTGATTGGGTAAGGAATTTAAAGTTTCAGGTTTAATGTTTAAAAGTTAATTCTATGAATATTGGTTACAATTTAATGATTAGTTTTTTATGTTTTTTAGCAGTTTTTGCCTTATACAAGTATGATATTTGGTGGCTGAAGAATAAACTAAAAAAAACAACCATTAAACGATTATGATAAAACAGTTCCCCCAATTAAAAATTTGGGTTTAAAAATTATGCTTTTTTTGATGGGATTAATTTTTTTATCTAAAGCATTTATTTGACAAAATGAATCTAGTACGAAGTAATTTACATAATCAGGTTTCAGGTTCTTTTTGTTAACTTGAAACATGAAACGAAAAAAAACTTGAAACAAAATTAATATGGCAGAATTCATAAAAATATACGAAGATAAACCTAGCGAAGCGGCTATTAAAAAGGTAGTTGATGTTTTAAAAAACGGCGGTTTAGTAATTTACCCAACCGATACCGTTTATGGTTTAGGATGTGATATTACCAATTCTCGTGCCTTAGAAAGATTAGCTAAATTGAAAGGAATTAAACTGGAAAAAGCGAATTTTTCTTTTGTGTGTTCTGGTTTGAGTCATCTTTCCGATTATGTAAAGCAAATTGACACTGCTACTTTTAAAATATTAAAACGGGCGCTACCTGGTCCTTATACGTTCATTTTGCCAGGTAATAATGATTTGCCAAAAGAATTCAGAAAGAAACAAACGGTAGGTATTCGTGTTCCTAATAACAATATTGCGCTACAAATTGTAGAAATGCTTGGAAATCCAATAGTATAAACTTCTATTCATGATGAAGATGATGTTATAGAATATTCTAGTGATCCTGAATTAATTTTTGAAAAATGGAATAATAAAGTTGATGTAGTTATCGATGGAGGTTATGGTGACAATGTAGCCTCAACCATTATTGATTTAACAGGACACGAACCTGAAGTTATTCGAGAAGGCAAAGGGAGTTTGGATATATTATAAAAAAAACGCTTTCAATTGAAAGCGTTTTTTTTATTTCTGTATTTATTTCTTTTCGAAATTTTTCATTTCTTTTTCAATCATATCATAAAATTGATCAATTTTAGGCATGATGATTATGCGGGTTCTTCTGTTTTTAGCTCTGTTAGCAGGTGTATCATTTGCTACAAGTGGAATATAAGAACTTCTTCCTGCAGGAATTAATTGTTTTGGATTAACACCTAAATCTGTTTGAAGTACTCTTACAATAGAAGTTGCACGTTTAACGGATAAATCCCAGTTGTCTAATAATACTGCATTTTTAATTGGAAGATTATCTGTGTGACTTTCTACCATACATTCAAAATCTGGTTTGCTGTTGACTACTTTTGCAACTTTAGCTAATACTTCTTTTGCTCTGTCGCTCACTTCATAACTGCCCGATTTGAATAATAAATTATCGGCAATAGAAATCATAACAACTCCTTTTTCAACATTGATGTTAATGTCTGGATCGTCGATGCCAACTTCACGTTTTAAACTAGTTACTAGAGCTAAGGTAACACTATCTTTTTTAGTTAAAGCGTCTTGCAAGCGATTAATTTTTAAATCTTTTTCTTTTAAACTTTCAAGAGATTTTTCTAAATTTTCAGAGTTTTTAGCTGTTAAAACTGTTAACTCTTTTGAACTACTAATTAATTCAGAATTATTTTGTTTTAAGTAATCCACTTGACCTGCTAATGCTTCTTTTTCAGATAAACATACATTTAACTTCACAGTAGCCGTGTTTAACAATTCTTGAATTTCTTTGTTTTTAGTTTCTAATAACGCAAATTTCTTTTTAGAAACGCACGAGGTTAAAGAGATAGAAACTAAAGTGATGATTAACATTACTTTTTTCATGTGATTGATTATTTTTACAAAGTTATAAAGAAGTTTAAGGAAATAAAAATTTTTAGCATAAACTCTTGTTAAAACAATTCTGCAAACACCTTGCCATTTTTTAAAAAATAGCGCACAACAATACTGTTTATCATGAAATAATTGGATTTTTGATTGGTTGTACGTTTGTTATAATACACTTTTGCTAGCTTATAAAAAGCAAAATGAGCGTGTATAATTGCCAAACAATGCTTGAATTTTCCTTTGAAGATAAATTGGACACCCGCTAATCCGTCTAAGACTAACCGAATGAAAAGTATCGGTAATAGTTGGTTTTTCGGAAGATTCTTAGTTAACATTAATAATGAATTTCTAAAATTCAAGTAGGTTTTCATTGGGTTTCCCTCGTTTAGTGTAGCGCCCCCAACATGGTATACAACTGATTTTGAAGTATATTTTATTTTGTATCCTAGATTAAATGCTCTCCAACACAAATCAATTTCCTCTTGGTGTGCAAAGAAAGAGTCGTCAAACCCGTTTAATTTTCGATACACTTCTTTTCTAATAAAAAAACAGGCTCCGGTTGCCCAAAATATTTCGATTTCATCCTCATACTGCTGTTTGTCTTCTTCAACGGTATCGAAAATTCGACCACGGCAAAATGGATATCCAAATTTATCTATAAAACCGCCAGCCGCTCCAGCATATTCAAAATGGGTTTTCTTTTTGTAATCTAATACTTTAGGTTGAATGATAGCAACTTCAGGTTGGTCATCAAATATGTTTAAAATAGGAGTAAGCCAATTTTCAGTCACTTCAATATCAGAATTCACTAAAGCATAATATTTTTCCTCTACAAACTGTAAAGTTTGATTATAGCCTGTTGCAAAACCAAAGTTTCCGGTATTTTGAATAATTTTCACTGAAGGAAATTGACTTTTAATCACTTCAATTGAATTGTCAGTAGAAGCATTGTCAGCTACATAAATGTTTGCTTCATCAGAAAAAGCAAGTACCGAAGGCAAAAACTGTTCAAGTAATTTGGCTCCGTTCCAATTTAATATGACTACTGCTATTTTTTTCAATTGATTTTTGTTTCAGGTTTAATTTGTTTCAAGTTTCAAGTTATATGACTTTTAAAATATCTTCAGCATTCATTATTCATGTGCTGGTAATTCGTTTAAAAATATATATTTCTCATTCTCAAAATCCATTTGGCAAAAATAATGATTTAGTCCATTGGTTACCATTAAATATTTTGCTTTCAAAACTAAATTATAACGGGCAATTTGATCAAATGTGTTTTGGGAAATTGGAACCTCTGGTGCTTTGCATTCAATGAGTAAAAATATCTCTCCATTAGGCTGAAATACAACTACATCATATCGTTTACTTAAATTATTAATTTTAATTAATTTTTCAACATTAATATATGATTTTGGAAATTTTTTATCTTGTAATAAAAACTGAACCGTATGCTGACGTACCCATTCTTCTGGTGTAAGCAGTATAAATTTTTTTCTGATTTCATCAAAGATAGCTACTTTATTTTCACTATTTTTGAACCGAAAGGAATAAACTGGAAAGTTCAACTTTTTCATGAAACAAAAATAGTTATTTTATAGTAACTGCCAACTGCTACTGACCACTGAATACTAAAATATGGATCAAGTAATTCAAATTACGAAAGATATCAAAGCGGGTAATCTGAAACCCATTTATTTTTTAATGGGAGAAGAACCTTATTATATTGATAAATTGACCGAATTTATCGAGCAAAATGTCTTACAGGAACACGAACGTGATTTTAATCAATCCATATTATATGGTCGTGACGTTACCATGGAAGATGTTATAGGTACTGCTAAACGGTTTCCTATGATGGCTGATCGGCAAGTTGTAGTTGTGAGAGAAGCACAAGAATTATCAAGAACCATTGATAAATTAGAGGCTTATGCCGAAAATCCACAACCAACCACAGTTTTGGTTTTTGCTTACAAATATAAAACCTTAGATAAGCGTAAAAAGATTACTAAATTATTAGATAAAGTAGGAGTAGTCTTTGAAAGTAAAAAGCTTTATGAAAATCAAGTTGGTGATTGGATTAAAAGGGTATTATCTGGACAAGGTTATTCTATTGACAATAAAGCAGTAGCTATGCTGGTTGAATTTTTAGGAACAGACTTGTCTAAAATTAATAATGAATTAGAAAAATTAAAAATCATACTTCCAAAAGGCCATACTTTCACTCCAAACGATATCGAAGAAAATATTGGGTTTAGTAAAGACTTTAATAATTTTGAGTTGCGAAAAGCCATTGGAGAAAAAAATCAGGTGAAAGCGTATCAGATTATTGATTATTTTGCTCAGAATCCGAAAGACAATCCGCTGGTTGTAACGACTGGTTTGGTGTTTGGCTTCTTTTCCCAATTGTTGCAATATCATGGATTAAAGGATAAATCCCAAATGAATGCGGCTAAGGTATTGAAAGTAAACCCTTATTTTGTAAAGGATTATGAAGTAGCTTTTCGAAATTATCCCATGAAAAAAGTAAGTGCAATAGTTGCGGCTCTTCGAACCTTAGATGTCAAAAGCAAAGGAGTTGGCGCTGCTTCTACCTCGCAACATGATTTATTAAAAGAATTATTAATTACAATTTTTAATTAATTTCTGAAGTATAAAAAATTTAAAATTTGTAACTTCGCAAACCTAAATTTTTCGAATCTTTAGTAAATAAAATGAATTATGGGAATGAATAAAAATACAGTTTTAGCTTGGGCAACTTTCATTATGATTTTAATGGGATTATTATTGATTGGCCTAGGGATTTACAGATATGCCGATGTAGCAGGTTGGGGATTTTCAGCA
>CAISYO010000202.1 GCA_903889745.1 uncultured Bacteroidota bacterium
CCAGAGGGTTGGGGGGTGCAGAAAATGGCTGAATGGTTAGACATTGACAAAAGTGGAGATTGGGGCAAAGAAGAAGAAGAAGGAAACTTTACCCAGAAAGTAATTTGCTTCAGAGGTGCAGACATCAACGGCCTAAACGGTCTTGATGAATTAAAACCACCAGTTCGTTATATCCTTGAAAAGAACTCGTTTAAGATTTTAAAATCACACGATTTAATTATTGAAATTTCAGGCGGCAGTCCAACACAATCAACAGGTCGTTTGGCTTTCATTACAGATGCAACAATAAAAAGATTTGAGCACCCATTAATTTGCTCGAATTTCTGTAAACCTGTTTCAATCCGAAATAAAAAACTACTTTACAATTTCGTTTACTATTGGAATAGCCTGTATGCTAATGGTATTTTCTTTGGCTATGAAGGGAAAACAAGCGGTATAAAAAACCTGCTCTTAGATTCTTTCATTAGTTCATATTACACCGTAGTTCCTGATGAAAAGATTGTAGAACAATTTTATGACATCATGGATAACATCCAAGAAAAGAAACAAACCGCTTTAGCAGAAAACCAAAAACTCACCGAACTCCGAGATTGGCTATTGCCTATGCTGATGAATGGCCAAGTGAAGGTGGATATTACTACCTAAAGCACCGAAATGTTTGAAATTGAATTCATGTTTAATGAACGGAGGCCTTGGCAACAGTAATGAATGATCAGACTGCAAGTAAGAGAAATAAATAATTTGACTTACACTTTCTGTTAACTAAAATATAATTATCTTTGCAGTGGAAATAACTTTTACAGATAAGAAACTGGAGAAACTTTCAGCCGATTATAATAAGTGCCGTCAAAAGATGGGCGACAAAAGGGCAAAGCTATTCGTAACAAGGCTCAACTCCTTGCGGGACGCTGCTACCTTGGACGAAGTCAGAAATTTGCCCGGCAGGTTTCATGAACTATCGGGTGACAGAAAAGGGCAATGGGGCTGCGACTTAGACCACCCTTACAGGTTGGTTTTCACACCTCATGAAAATCCAATCCCCACCAACAAACACGGCCAATATATTTGGTTGGAAATCTTTGGGGTAGAAGTTGTTGAAATAGTGGACTATCATTAAAAAACAAACCAATGGCAAAGCAAAATCAATATTTCCCTTCAGTAGTGTTCCACCCGGGCGAAACCTTGGCTGAGAAGTTGGAAGAAATGGAAATGTCCCAGAAAGAATTTGCACTCCGTGCAGGAAAGCCTGAAAAGACAATCATTGCAATTCTTAAAGGCGAAAGCTCCATTACTCCCGATATGGCGGTACAGTTTGAGAATGTGACCAGAATCCCTGCAAACTTTTGGATGAACCACCAAAGGAGTTACGATGAATTCATTGCAAGAGAGAAAAGACAAACCGTTATTCAGGAGGCATTGTCATGGGCAAAGCAATTTCCTTTAGCAGATATGATCAAGAAAGGATGGTTGCCACAAGTGACTACCATGGAGGAAAAAACAATGGAAATGCTGGCATTCTTTGGATTCTCAAATCACACTGCCTGGGAAGATTATTATTTCAAACAGCAACTAAAAGTTGCCTTCCGGATTTCACTGGCTCAAACCAAAGAACCTTATGCAGTTTCTGCATGGCTTCGCAAAGGTGAATTACAGGCGACAGAGTTAGAGGCAAACGAATATTCAGAAAAGAAGTTTAAAGAAGCGCTTTCAGATTTAAAGTCCATCATGGCAAATCATCCTCAAGGTTTCTTTAATCAGTTGCAACGAATTTGTTTGGAGGCAGGCGTTAAAGTGGTTCATACCCCCTGCATCAACAAAGCCCCTATAAATGGCTCAACCCGTTGGTTGAACGATACTCCTTTCATACAGTTAACAGGCCGTTACAATCGCAACGATAGTTTCTGGTTCACATTCTTTCACGAGGCAGGACATATTCTTTTACATGGTAAAAAGGATATTTTCCTGGAGAACCTCGATTATTCAGATAGAGATTTGGAAAAAGAAAAGGAAGCTGATCAGTTTGCAGTTAAATGGACATTAACCGATAATCAAGAAGCAGAAATATTAGCGGCAACTCCACTCAGTAAAGAAAATATCACAGATTTTGCGAAAAAATTTACAACTCACCCCGCCATCATTATTGGTAGATTGCAGCACCAAAAATTAATTCCTTACTCATTGGGCAGGGAATATTTTGAACAGGTAATTTTTGAATAAACAAGAAAAATGTTGATTTGCATTGATTCAAAAAGAGTACTACCCACCTCTCCGAAGTTTAAGCCCAGCCTCTCTACGAATTATAAATAAAGAGCAGTCTTCAGACTCCCTAATAATATTTTCATTAAAATGCGTAGATCAATTTCGTAACTCATAAATTTAAATCATGAAACTGCTTTTAATAATCACAATGATGCTCTTAACTGAACCGCAACTCATTTTTAAATTTGATCATCATACCAATAGTAATGATTGGAAAATTATTGATGATGTTGTGATGGGGGGTAGGTCTAGTGGACGATTTTCAATTGACACTAACGGAAATGGTGTGTTTTCGGGTGATGTTTCATTAGAAAATAATGGAGGTTTTTCATCGGTACAATACCAATTCAACAAAATTAAAACTACAAAAGATAGTAAGGTAATTATCAGGCTCAAAGGCGATGGTAAAGAATACCAATTTAGAATTAAAAGTAACCGTAATACGTACTATTCCTATATAACAAATTTCAAAACAAGTGGAGATTGGGAAAATATCACCATTAATTTAAAGGATTTGTATCCATCCTTTAGAGGACAAACGATGAGAATGCCAAACTTTACAGGAGATTCAATTGAAGAAATCGTTTTTTTAGTAGGTAACAAAAAAAATGAGTCGTTTAAATTAATCCTGGATAGAATTGATTTAAATTAAGTATTAGATCATGAAGGCTGCCTTAGGCATTACAAAATGAACCTGTAGATCGCCAGCATAAAGTGGATATAAGAGTTAAGGAATTACTATTAGAGCAAAAAACTAACTTCAGAAAGTTCTCTCCCTATTTGTTGTACCCCTTGCAAAATCCGTTTCGTTTGAGTTATTGAAGGTTTTTTAATTCCTTTGATATATTGAGCTAACAAACTTTGATTCATTCCGATACGTTCAGAAAGGGAAGAGTAGCTAGGAACTCAGGATTTAAGAAATGGGTGGTTCAGTGGTTACAGGAAGTTCAGTTTTTTAATCAACCACTTGTGGTGGCTGACAGATTTACTAATGCAGGCAATGTTTAAAATATTTTTAGACTCGTCCAATTGTTTAAATAATCCTTTAGTTTACTAAATTACATTCTTACTGAAGAAGAAATTGCCATAGTAGAAAGCACCACAAAATAAATCTCATGACCATGGAGACCTCCATTAAATTATTCGAAGAAAAACAAGTAAGGACCCACTGGGATGAAAAAGAACAACAATGGTATTTTTCAATTATAGACGTTATTGAGGTTTTAACAAATAGCTCAAATCCACGAGATTATTGGTTTAAAATGAAATTACGGGTTAAAACAGAAGATGGACTTGAACTGTCGACAATTTGTCGACAGTTGAAATTAAAAGCTACAGATGGTAAAATGCGTTTAACAGATGTAGCAGATACTAAAACGCTACTGCGTATTATCCAATCCATCCCATCACCCCAAGCAGAACCCTTTAAACAATGGCTGGCAAAAGTAGGGTATGAACGCATGCAAGAAATAGCAGACCCCAGTCAAAGTATAGATAGAGCCAGAGAAAATTGGCAAAAGCTAGGGCGTTCTGAAAAATGGATTCAGCAAAGGATGACAGGGCAGGAAACCAGAAACAAGTTGACTGATTACTGGCAAGAAAGTGGTGTAGAAAAAGGTGATGAATTTGCATTGCTTACCAATATCATTCATCAGGAATGGACAGGATTAACTGTTAAAAAGCACAAAGAAATAAAGGGATTAAAATCTCAAAATTTACGGGATCATATGAGTGAAGCAGAACTCATCTTTACAGCTTTAGCCGAACTTTCTACCAGATAAATAGCCGAAACAGATGAAGCAAAAGGATTACTGGCTAATGCAAAGGCAAGTAAAAAAGGTGGAAAAATAGCAAAAGATGCGAGGCTTCAATTAGAGCAACAAACAGGTAAAAAAGTAATCACGAGTGAAAATTTTTTACCGCCAGGTAAGGATAAGAAAAAGTTAAAATAGACAATTAGTTTACCGACTTTACAACCTTACTGAAGAAGAAATTGCCATAGTAGAAAGCAGCACAAAATAAATCTCATGACCAAGGACAGGACCATTAAGTTATTTGAAGAAAAACAAGTGCGTTCCGTTTGGGATGTAGAGCAGGAGAAATGGTATATTTCTATTGTAGATGTGGTTGCCATTCTTACCGATAGTACCAATCCAAGAAAATACTGGAGTGTGTTAAAAACCAGGCTAAAGGCAGAAGGATTCAGTTGGCTACAAATTGTAGTCAACTGAAAATGCAGCACCTGTCCGAAGTTTAGCGAAGTGTCTCTTCGGATTATAAATGAAGAGGAGTCTTCGGACTCCCTAAACAAATACAACATCAATCAGCCAAAGTCCTATCTATCTGTAGATTTAATTGATTATATACCCACATTTGAGCACAACCTCTTGTTTTCAATATTAGATATAACCGGGAATAGTAATTAGGAGAATTACATTAAGCAAATAGTTATTGTGGAGGAAAAACGGTTCTTTGAATGAAAAACGAGTCGAAAGACTCTTTTTTATTGTACATCCGCAGAGACGCTGCGCTTAAACTACGGACAGAAAGTGCATACCATTTAAATGGCGTTATTTGCTCATTATTGTTGGTGATTTCTTATTGTTAAATCACTGCTTTGTAAAAATCATGCAGTGCTGCCATGGAAGATTATCTATGTTTTTATCAAATGCAAAACCTGCTGCTTTAAATTCTTTAATGGCCTGTGCTTTACTCATTTTATGAATAGTTTTAATTGGTACAGTTGGATCTTCGGACCTAAATTCTACCA
>CAISYO010000203.1 GCA_903889745.1 uncultured Bacteroidota bacterium
CTAACTAAAACCCAATGATAAAAAAATTAACAGTATTTGGTTGTCTTTGTATTTTATTTTTTTCGAATGGTTTAACCGCTCAAAAAAAGAATGATACTAAGAAGAAACCTACAACAGAAACTGCTCCTGCAGACGCAAAAAAACCAGAGGCTAAAAAAGAACCAAAACCGTACAAAAAAGTAATTGACTCTACGGCCGTTACCCAAAAAGGACTAATTGATGTTCACAAAGTAGGCGAAAAATATTTATTTGAAATTTCTGATGCTTTAATTGGTAAAGAAATTATGACCATTACTAGATATTCTAAAACTCCTGCTGGTGGTGGAATTTTTGGTGGTGAAGAAATTAACAGACAAGTTGTTCGTTTTGAAAAAGGAATGAACAACACTATTTTATTACGTTCAATTACCTATGTAATTACGACTCCAGATGAAGATAAACCAATAACAAAATCGGTAAAAAATTCTAGTGCCGACCCAATTATTGGTATTTATGATGTTTTAGCATATAAAAAAGACGAATCAGGTAAAAACAATATTGCTAGTGTAATTGATATGAACGCGGCTTTTGATGCAGATTTACAAACGTTTTCTTTGAATTCTATTAACAAACAAATGTTAAGCATTCAGGCGTTTCAAAAAGATAAATCGTTTATTCAATTTATAAAAAGTTTTCCAATCAACACTGAGATTAGAACTACAAAAACGTTTACAACTGTAGCGCCTCAAATTTCAAGAACACCTACGCCTAAAATTGGAATTAATTTTCCTGCAGCTCTTGATGCGGGTGTAATAACCATGGAATTAAATACATCGTTTATTTTATTACCAGAAAATCCAATGCGCAAACGTGCTTTTGATAAAAGAGTAGGTTATTTTGCTAATGGATATGATGTTTTTGAAGAAGATTCACAAAAAGCAGAAACAGAAATTTTTGCTGTAAGATGGCGTTTAGAACCAAAAAATGAAGAAGATGCTGAAAAACAAAAAAATGGGGAATTAATTGAACCTAAAAAACCAATCGTTTATTATTTAGACCCCGCTACACCAGATAAATGGAAACCGTTTATCAAGCAAGGTATCAATGATTGGCAAGCTGCATTTGAATTTGCCGGATGGAAAAACGCCATTCGTGGTGAATATTGGCCAGAAAACGATCCAACTATGAGTTTAGAAGATGCGCGTTTTTCTGTATTGAGATATTTTGCTGCAGAAATTCAAAATGCATACGGACCTAATGTACACGACCCTAGAACGGGAGAAATTATGGAAAGTCATATTGGTTGGTACCACAATATTATGAGTTTATTACGCGACTGGTATTTAATTCAAACGGCTGCAGTAGATCCAAATGCAAGACATAAAAAATTAGACGACAAATTAATGGGTGAATTAATTCGTTTTGTGGCGGCTCACGAAGTAGGTCACACGCTAGGATTACGTCATAATATGGGAGCAAGTAATGCTACTCCAGTAGAAATGTTAAGAAATCCAGAGTTCCAAAAGAAAAACGGACATACATCATCAATTATGGATTATGCACGTTTCAACTATGTAGCACAACCAGAAGATAATGTAAAAGATTTATTTCCAAGAATTGGAGATTATGACAAGTGGGCTATCAAATGGGGGTATTCTTATTTTAAAGATGCTGCCGATGAAAAAGTGGAAAAAGCATTGTTAAATGAAATGACTAAAGACGCTTATAAAGACAGAAGACTATGGTTTGGTACAGAAACAAATCCATACGATCCACGTTATCAGACTGAAGATTTAGGCGATAATTCTATGAAAGCGTCTGCTTATGGAATTAAAAATTTGAAAAGAATTTTACCTAATTTAACGGAATGGAGTAAAGAAAACGGAGAAGACTATTCTGAATTAGAAGGATTATATAATTCATTAGTTGGACAGTTTAGAAGATATATGGGGCACGTAACTAAAAACGTAGGTGGTGTATATGAAAACCCAAAAACCTATGATATGGCAGGAAATGCATACGAAGTTACACCATCTACTATTCAAAATGAAGCAGTAGCTTTCTTAAATGAGCAATTGTTTAAAACGCCAACTTGGTTACTAAATCAAAATATTATTTCTAAAATAAAAGGAGATGTTGGTGTGGATGCGATTAAGAGTATGCAAGATGCAACACTTTCAAGTTTATTATCAAATGATAGATTGGTTCGATTAATAGAAACTTCATCGCTAAATAAAGCCAATTATTCAGTTGATGAATTAATTTCAGATTTAAGAAGAGGTATTTTCTCAGAATTAAAATCGAATGCTGCTATTGATATTTACAGAAGAAATCTTCAAAAAGTATTTGTAAGTAGAGTTATTGATGTTGCGTTAGCTGATAAAACCGCTACTGGAAATTTTGATGGAAAAAGAATTAGTGTTTTAGATACCGATATTCCTTCTATTGCTAAAGGACAATTGGTGGAATTGAAAGCACAATTGAAAAAAGCAAGTGCAGTTTCTACAGATCGTTTAACTAAATTTCACTTAAATGATTTAGTGGCAAGAATTGAAAATGCAATGAAACCTAAATAATCAATTAAAATATAATTATTTGATTCAATTTATCGGTAGATTAATAAAAAATGGGCTCGATGTTTATCGAGTCCATTTTTTTTCTATTTCACTCAATTAGCTAAAACAAATTTTAGAGAGCGAAATAAAAAAAACCGAATCATTACTGATTCGGTTTAAATAATTATAAAGATTTACTAATTATTTCACTTCTTCAAAATCTACATCTTGCGTTTGATCTCCAGAAGCATTAGCTTGAGGTTCTGCTTGTGCAGCTCCACCTTGCTCTTGTGATTTGTACATCTCTTCTGTAGCTGTTTTCCAAGCTGCATTAACGTTGTCTAAACCTTTTTGAATTGCATCTAAATCTTGATTTTCGTGAGCCATTTTTAACTCAGTCAAAGCATATTCGATAGCTGTTTTGTGATCAGCAGTTAATTTATCACCAATTTCTTTAAATTGACTTTCTGTTTGGAAAATCATTGAATCAGCTTCGTTTAACTTATCTGCTCTTTCTTTAGCTAATTTATCAGCTTCAGCATTTAATTCAGCATCTTTTTTCATTTTTTCGATTTCTTCTGGAGTCAATCCTGAAGAAGCTTCGATACGAATGTCATGCGATTTACCTGTTCCTTTATCAGTAGCCGATACTTTAATGATACCATTTGCATCAATATCAAAAGTTACTTCAATTTGAGGAACTCCTCTTGGTGCTGGTGGAATTCCGTCTAAATGGAAACGACCAATTGTTTTGTTATCATTAGCCATTGGTCTTTCTCCTTGAATAACATGGATTTCTACCGATGGTTGGTTATCTGCTGCTGTTGAGAAAACTTGTGATTTTCTTGTTGGAATAGTAGTGTTTGACTCAATTAATTTAGTCATTACACTTCCCATTGTTTCAATACCTAATGAAAGTGGTGTAACGTCTAATAATAATACGTCTTTTACTTCACCCGTTAAAACACCACCTTGAATAGCCGCTCCAATTGCTACTACTTCATCAGGATTAACTCCTTTAGATGGTTTTTTACCGAAAAATTTCTCCACTTGCTCTTGAATAACAGGAATACGAGTTGAACCTCCTACTAAGATTACTTCGTCAATATCAGAAACTGATAAACCAGCATCTTTTAACGCTTTAGCAACTGGCTCCATAGAACGTTTTACTAAAGTTTCAGCTAATTGTTCAAATTTTGCTCTTGTTAACGTTTGCACTAAGTGTTTTGGTCCAGAAGCCGTAGCTGTTACGTATGGTAAATTAATTTCAGTTTGAGCAGAAGCTGATAATTCAATTTTAGCTTTTTCAGCTGCTTCTTTTAAACGTTGTAATGCCATTGGATCTTTACGTAAATCAACACCTTCTGCAGCATTGAAATCGTTTGCTAACCAATCGATAATTACTTGGTCAAAATCATCTCCACCTAAGTGCGTATCTCCATTTGTAGATAAAACTTCAAAAACACCGTCTCCTAATTCTAAGATAGAGATATCAAATGTACCTCCACCTAAATCGTAAACAGCAATTTTTTGGTCTTTACCTTGTTTATCTAATCCATAAGCTAAAGCTGCTGCTGTTGGCTCGTTAATGATACGCATTACTTTTAAACCTGCAATTTCACCTGCTTCTTTAGTAGCTTGACGTTGTGCATCATTAAAGTAAGCTGGAACAGTAATAACTGCTTCAGAAACTGAATGACCTAAATAATCTTCAGCTGTTTTTTTCATTTTTTGAAGTGTCATTGCAGACAATTCTTGCGGAGTGTATAAACGACCATCGATATCCACACGTGGTGTATCGTTGTCCCCTTTGACTACTTTATAAGCTACCGTAGAAGCTTCTTTTGCACTTTCAGTGTACTTATTTCCCATAAAACGTTTTACCGAAGCAATCGTTTTTGTTGGGTTAGTTACTGCTTGTCTTTTTGCCGGATCTCCAACTTTAATTTCTCCACCTTCTACAAATGCAATAACAGATGGTGTTGTTCTTTTTCCTTCTGCGTTTGCAATTACAACAGGTTCTCCACCTTCCATAACAGCCACGCATGAGTTGGTTGTTCCTAAGTCGATTCCAATAATTTTACTCATTTTTATACTTGTTAAATTTTAAATTTCAATTTTAAACTCGAAATCTATATTTCAATGATTGTGCCATATCAAAAAATAAGGAAAATTGACAGAAAATAACATTTGTCAGCAGAAAATGACTGACAACATGACATATTTAATATAACGTGCCCACTATTAAATTTGGTTTACTATAATAAAGACAAAAAAGAGAGCGTTATTTTAATATATTATCAAAATCAATAGATATTTATACTAAATCCTAATTATATTTGTAATAACTAATTTATAGGATTTATGGAATGTATTTCTGTTTTTGATATGTTAAAGATTGGGGTTGGACCTTCGAGTTCACACACCTTAGGACCTTGGCGTGCTGCCGAACAATTTTTAAAGGAATTACGCAACCGTAATCTAATAGACAATGTAATTGGTGTTAAAGTAGATTTATACGGTTCTTTATCATTAACAGGAAAAGGACATGCCACAGATTTAGCCGTAATGCTTGGTTTGAGTGGTGCAGACCCAGAATATATTCCGGTTGAAAGTATTGATGTAATTATTTCAGCTATTAAAAACAAGAAAGAAATTTTCTTAGGCAATGAAATCTTAATTCCTTTTTGTTTTGAAACTGATATTGTCTTTAATAAGAACTTCCTCCCTTTTCATGCTAACGGAATAACTTTTACAGCCAAAACCGATACAGAAACATTTTCTGAAACGTATTATTCCATTGGTGGTGGCTTTATTGTCAAAGAAAAAGAAGACCATCACAAAGAAGAAATATTACATAGTTTTCCATTTCCTATTGAAAAAGCAGATGAATTATTGGCTTTTTGTTTAGCAGAAAATAAAAAAATATCGGAAATCGTTTTTGAAAACGAAAAAACCATGCGAAGTGAAGAAGCAATTCACAATGAATTACTACGTATTTGGGATACGATGCTTGAATGCATGTATATTGGTTGCCATTCAGAAGGAATTCTTCCTGGTGGATTGAATGTGCGCAGAAGAGCGTATGATATGCATATAAATTTAATTGGTGTTTTACCTTATGAAGATCCGTATTCTTGGTTGCAAATTATCAGACAAACCGAAGTCAAGTTTCGTCAAATACTAAAATGGGTAAGTTGTTTTGCCTTGGCCGTAAATGAAGTTAACGCTTCATTAGGTCGTGTTGTAACGGCTCCTACTAACGGAAGTGCAGGAGTAATTCCGGCGGTTTTAATGTATTATTTGGTAATTGAAAACCATGAAGCTGGCGAAAAAGAAATCAAACAATTTTTGATGGTTGCTGGTCAAATAGGTGCTATTTTCAAAAAAGGAGCAACTATTTCTGCAGCAATGGGTGGTTGTCAAGCCGAAATTGGAGTATCAAGTGCCATGGCCGCAGCTGCGTTATGTGAATTAATGGGTGGCACACCCGCTCAGGTTACAATGGCAGCTGAAATTGCAATGGAACATCACTTAGGATTAACTTGTGATCCGATAGGTGGTTTAGTTCAAATTCCGTGCATAGAACGAAATACCATGGGTGCTATAAAAGCAATTAATGCCGCCGAACTGGCATTAGAAACCGATGCATTAAATGCGAAAGTACCTTTAGACAAAGTCATTGACACCATGTGGCAAACCGCAAAAGACATGAATACAAAATACAAAGAAACGTCAGAAGGTGGTTTAGCTGTTGCAGTAAATATGGCGGATTGTTAACTTCAAAACTTATTCCTCATTTTTGATATGAAGCTTTCTTTTCAAAACTAAATCGGTTACTGGGTGAAAGATTAATGGAATTTCTTCTACAACAACATCGCTCTTATCTAATCCAAACGCCTTTTCATCAGAAACTCCAAATCCTTTCAAACTAAAGTAAGAATTCAATAAGAAACCTTCTTTGAAAGAAAATTCGTTTTCAAATGAAATAAACTTTTCTAAAACGACAAATTTAAAATCGGGTTCAGAATTGTATTTTGAAGAACCGTCAGGGCGAATATGTAAGTCTAATTCTTTATTTTCAACCAATTCTTTAATGATATTTTTGAAATATAATTCCACTTTAGGTTGTACTCTAAAACCTGCATTGATATTAACTTTAATTACTTTGTCATTAATCAATTCAATAACTTCATAGTCAAGTGTAAAAGGCTCCTCAGTTCTATTAATGTGCAAAAACCAGTATACATCGGCACGTTTTGGTTTTTTTGCAAAAATAGACTTCATGATTTTTTCTTCAATTTCAGAAATTTTGTCTGCTTTGGTTAAATATACTAAGTGAGTAGCATATTTTGTATACGTTGTATCACTTGACAATTCAACTAATAAATCTCTGTAATTACTTAAAGGAACATATTTTGTAAAATTATTATTCAAACGTCTTCCGAAGAAAATAATATACATTACTGCAAAAAATAGTCCAGAAATAATTAAGGTTACAAAACCGCCTTCTGGAAATTTCTTCATGTTAGCAATAAAGAAAGAAACTTCAATAAAAGCAAAAAGCAAGAAAATAATTAAAATAATATACCTATTAAAACGCAATCTATAATACAAATAATACATCAGTAACAAAGTAGTCATCATCATAGCCAGCGTAATTGCTAAGCCATAAGCTGCTTCCATATGCTCCGAATTTTTAAAATATAAAATCATTGCCACACAACCTACCCATAGAATTAAATTAATGGACGGAATGTATATTTGTCCCTTATTATTTGTTGGATTTTTCAAAGTAACTCTTGGCCAAAAGTTTAAGGAAATCGCTTCGTTAATCAATGTAAACGATCCACTAATTAAAGCCTGAGATGCAATAATAGCAGCCATTGTGGCAATTGCAATCCCAAAAAGTAAGAACCAATCGGGCATAATTTTAAAAAATGGATTTCTACCCGCTAAGAAGTTGTTTTGCTCCGACATTAACCATGCGCCTTGTCCTAAATAATTAACAACCAAGCATATTTTTACAAAAATCCAAGTAATTCGTATATTGTTTTTTCCACAATGTCCTAAATCAGAATATAAAGCTTCGGCTCCTGTCGTACAAAGGAAAACTGCTCCTAATAACCAGAAACCATTAGGATATTCAACCAATAAACGATAGGCATACATTGGATTTAAACATTTTAATATTTCAGGATGATTTATAATTTGAGAAAATCCTAAAATAAACAACATCGAGAACCAAATTACCATGGCAGGCCCAAAAAAGAACCCAACTTTTTGAGTTCCAAAGCGTTGAAATAAAAATATTCCCGATAAAATTGCTATAACAATTGGAATAGTTGGAATATCTGGAATGATAACTTCTAATCCTTCCACAGCAGAAGCAACAGAAATAGGCGGTGTAATGATACCATCGGCTAATAAAGTTGCCGCTCCTAAAATTGTAGGTATTATTAATCTTCCTTTTCCAAATCGCTTTACTAGAGCATATAACGAAAAAACGCCTCCTTCCCCATGGTTATCAGCGTTTAAAGTTAAAATAATGTATTTAAAAGTAGTTTGAAAAGTCAATGTCCAAAAAACACATGAAATACCTCCATAAACTAATAATTCAGATATTGCTCGTTTATCAACGATGGCTTTCATTACATATAAAGGACTTGTTCCTATATCGCCGTAAATAATTCCTAAGGCTACTAATAATGTGGCTGCTGTAACTTTTTGTGTAGTTGAATGTCCCATATAATTGGAAAATAATTAGCTAACTTTATTTCTAGAATAAAAAAATTATATGAGTTCATGTGGTTAATTCAAAAATCAAATATTATGAATTAATTTTTAATGGAGCTAATACAAGTATTTGGTATTCTATTTTTCGACTGCAAATATACTGAGAGTTTAGATATTAACTCTTTATTTTTGAAAATTATTTTTTTCTTCGGGTATCAATTAGATGAATAATTTGCCATTTTCCATTATCATTATATAATGTAAACGAATTTGCACCAATATGACTGAGCTGGTCATTGATATAAAATTCATAAGGTGTCCAAACATGAGCTAAATTACCATCAATTTGAACATTATAATTCAATACTCGTTCTTCAAATTTCATATTTACTGGTATTGAAGCAATCGATTTTAAAAAGGCCGAAAATTCATTTGTATCAATTTTGTTACCTTCCTTACTATTTGCAATAGTTTGCATAATTATTTCAGGATGACACCAATCTTTTAAAGTAATTGTATCTTTTGCATGAAAGGCGATGAAAAAATCTTCAATTACTTTTTTTGGATCTAAATCCTGAGCATTTAAAGGAAAATAAATAAAAAATAATATGGTAATAAGTAAATTCTTCATGATTTGGTTTTTATATAAGTATTTAAAAGTTAATTTTGTTACTTCAAAAATAATAGAAAAATGTCTGTAGCAAAAAAAGATTACAAAAGAATTACCACAAAATCATTAATTGATATGAAAATCAATGGAGAGAAAATCTCCATGCTTACCGCATATGATTTTACAATGGCAAAAATTGTAGATGCTGCTGGGGTAGATGTAATTTTGGTAGGTGATTCTGCAAGTAATGTAATGGCCGGACACGAAACTACACTTCCAATTACCCTTGATCAGATGATTTATCATGCTTCAAGTGTGGTTAGAGCTTGTGAAAGAGCTTTGGTTGTTGTGGATTTACCTTTTGGAAGTTATCAATCTGATCCAAAAGAAGCTTTGCGATCTTCCATCAGAATTATGAAAGAAAGTGGCGGACATGCAGTAAAACTTGAAGGCGGAAGTGAAATTGCTGCTTCCATAAAAAAAATATTGAATGCTGGTATTCCTGTCATGGGACATTTAGGCCTGACACCTCAATCAATTTATAAATTTGGCACCTACACAGTTAGAGCTAAAGAAGATACTGAAGCTGAAAAACTATTAGAAGATGCTAAAATGCTTGAAAAACTGGGTTGTTTTGCCTTAGTATTAGAAAAAATACCGGCACATTTAGCGGAAAAAGTAGCGCAAAGTATTTCAATACCCGTAATAGGAATTGGCGCTGGAAGTGGTGTTGATGGTCAAGTTTTAGTGTTACACGATATGATTGGGATGACACATGAATTTAGCCCAAGATTCTTGAGAAGATACATGAATTTATTTGAAGAAATGTCAACTGCAATTGGACAATATGTTACGGATGTGAAATCAAAGGATTTTCCAAATGCAAATGAGCAATATTAATTTAGTGACCTGTAATTAATATATTTTGACCGAAAAAATAGTTTCAACTAAAAATAATCTACAAATTTTACACGAAGACAATCATATTATTGTGATTAACAAACGTGTAGGCGATATTGTTCAAAGCGACAAAACAGGTGATAAACCACTTTCTGACGTAGTCAAAGAATATATCAAAGAGAAATATAATAAACCCGGAGATGTTTTCTTAGGCGTGATTCATCGTCTTGATCGTCCTACGACAGGTATTGTTGTTTTTGCAAAAACTTCCAAAGCTCTAGAACGCTTAAATGCCTCTTTTAAGAATAGAGAAACGCAAAAAACTTACTGGGCGGTGGTTAAAAACAATCCACCTAAAGAAAAAGATACACTTACTCATTTCTTAAAACGTAATTCAAAAAATAATACTTCAAAAGCACATACAAAAGAAGTTCCCGAAAGTAAATTATCGAGTCTTTCTTACCAAATCATAAAAAAATTAGATCATTATTTTGTGTTAGAAATTGATTTGCATACCGGAAGACAACATCAAATTAGAGCGCAATTACAAGCTATTGGCTCTCCTATTAAAGGGGATTTAAAATATGGCTTTGACAGAAGTAATCCAGATGGCGGTATACATTTACATGCAAGAAAATTAATAGTAATGCATCCTGTTTCAAAAGAAATTTTTACTTTTATAGCAAAACCCCCTAAAGATGCACTTTGGGATTCTATTTAATCTACAAACTATGAAAAACATTATTGAGCAAAAAGTACGTAACGGCTATTCGTTAGATTTAGGCAAACTTATTGACGAAAGTTTTGCTAACTTTAAAAAAACATTTTTAATTGCAGGCTTTGGTATGATTATACTATCATTTGTTATGATCATTATATATCTTGGAATATTAGGAGCTTTCTTTGGATTTTCAAATTTCACAGAAACAATTACCTCTCTTGAAGTATTAGCAACTGAACCTGGATTTATTTTAGGAAATGCCTTAATTACCACCCTATTCAGTGCTTTGTTTGCTCCGATAACTGCAGGATTTATCCATCTAAATCATTTGGCAGCAACTCAAAGAGAGTTTAGTATTAATAATTTATTTGAATTTTATAAAGGTCACTTTTTTTAAACACTTTTTTTAAGTTACCTACTTATTGGATTTACAACTGCAGTAATTACCTCTGCATTCAGTTTACTTGGATTTGAAATTTTGAATTCGTTGATCCAAATATGTATTGCTTTATTTACCATTTTTACTATTCCATTAATTATTTATGGCGAACAAAATTATGTTGAAGCCATAACAAAAAGTATGCAACTATTTATCAAACAACCTTTAATCATTATTGTTGCTTTGATTATTGCAGGAATTGGTATGTTCCTTGGAATCTTTGTTTTATGTATTGGAATTATTTTTACGGCTCCATTCATATATTCAATGTATTATGTTATTTATGCGCAGTCAGTTGGATTTCAAAACACATCACCAATAGACGAAATTGGCATAGAATAATCTTAAAAAATACTATTGAAAAA
>CAISYO010000204.1 GCA_903889745.1 uncultured Bacteroidota bacterium
AATCAATAAAATTGTTCCTCATTTACTAGTGCTTATCGGATTTGTTTTAGTGTCCATCATCTATTTTTATCCGGTCTTACAAGGAAATAAAATTTTTCAATCCGATATCGTTCAATATACCGGAATGGCAAAGGAGCAAAATGATTTTAGAACAGAATCAAATGAAGAACCGTATTGGACGAATAGTGCTTTTGGTGGAATGCCAACGTATCAATTAGGAGCAAAATATCCAAATGATTTTATTGGAGAAATTGATAACGCACTTCGTCTTGTTCCAAGAGCTGGGGCAACGCAGTTTTTATATCTTTTTATCTATGATTTATTATTTCTTACTTTGTTTTTGTTTATGAAAGTTGAACGAAAATTTGCTTTCTGGGCAGCATTTATATTTAGTTTTATTTTTTATTGGATCATATTGCCTCGTCCCGCCGATTATCTATTTCTTTATTTCTTAGGGTTTTATGTGTTGTTAATGGTGTTGAAAGTAGATCCATTGAAAGCCTTCTTTGGTGCTTTAGCCTTTGGATTGTCTACCTATTTGATTATTATTTTAGGTGTTGGTCACAATGCAAAAGCACACGCAATAGCCTATATGCCTATGGTGGTAGCTGGTGTTTTATTAGTTTTCCAACGAAGATACATAGTTGGAGGCTTATTAACTATGGTTGCGGCAGCATTAGAAATTAATGCAAATCACTTTCAAATGACCTATTATTTGTTGTTTTTATTACTGATAATGGCTATTTATTATGTTGTTATTGCAATTAAAAATAAGGAATATATAGCATTAGGTAAGACAGTTGGCGTTTTTGCAGCAGCCGGAATTTTAGCCATTGGTACAAACGCTACAAATTTATTGGCTACAGCCGAATATACCGATTTTAGTATCCGAGGAAAAAGCGAATTAACTTTTAAACCTGATGGATCAAAAAACACAACAAATTCAGCAATGGAGCACGAATACATTACTGAATATAGTTATGGAATAGCCGAAAGTTTTAATTTAATTGCACCTCGACTTTTTGGAGGTGGAAATAGCGAAACATTAGGTGAAGATTCGGCATTATATTCATTTTTGTTAAATTATGGTGCCACACCTGCTGAAGCACTTCAAACCGTTGAATATTATGGTAAAACCTATTGGGGCGATCAGCCTATTGTTGCTGCGCCGGCTTATATTGGAGCTATAGTTTTCTTTTTAGCCGTATTGGGTTTGTTTCATGATAAACGTAAAATAAAATATGTTTTTTTAGCGGGTGCCATTCTTTCATTAGTACTTTCTTGGGGTAAGAATTTTGACGGATTAACCCGATTTTTTATCGATTTTGTTCCTTTATATGATAAATTTAGAGCCGTTTCTTCGATTCAAGTAGTTTTAGAATTATGTATTCCGGTATTAGCCATCATGGGTTTACAATCGTTTTTCTCAAATGACAAGGATAAACAATGGACAAGTTTATGGAAAGCTTCTGCAACAAGTTTAGGTTTAATAGTTGCTTTGTTTTTGGTAAAAGGCACCTTTAATTTTTCAGGTGCGATGGACGAACAATTGATGCAAATGTTTGGCGAAAGTCAGGATAAATCATTTGGAATCAATTTTATCAAAGCGCTTAAAGAAGATCGAATGAATTTTTATACCAGTGATTTGTTGCGTTCGGGATTATTAATCTTAGTTGCTGCTGTGGTGCTTTGGTTGTACATTAAAAATAAATTAGGGTCTACAACGACTATCATTGTAGTAGGATTTTTCATGGTAGCCGATTTATTTATGGTCGATAAACGTTATGTTTATAACAATCCAGACCAATTCAAATCTGCTCGCGAAGTCGATATGCCTTTTGAGCCTACTGAAGTAGATAACCTCATTTTAAAAGATACTTCAAATTATAGAGTCTACGAAATTCAAGGTAGAATGCAAGCTAGAACATCTTATTTCCATAAATCAGTTGGAGGATATAGTGCCGTAAGACCTCGACGTTTTGATCAATTGTTTGATTATAATGTAGAGAAAAACATCAATGAATTAGGAAGTTCAATCGATTTTCAAACACTAAGTTTTACAAAAAGTAATCCGGTTTTGGATATGTTAAATGTAAAATATGTGATTGTGCCTACAGGTCAAGGTGATGTTCCAATTACAAATCCATTTGCTAATGGCAATGCGTGGTTTGTTTCGAAAGTAAAAGATGTAATGACTGCAGATCAAGAAATTAAAGCTTTGGATAAGTTGAAAACAAATGACGAAGCTATTATTAGTTTTGCATCAAATAATGCGATGTCGATTAAATCAATGGGGGGATTTTCAAAAGATTCTACTTCAATTATCGAGCTGACGTCACACAAACCAAATCATTTAAAATACGTTTCTAATAACTCTAAGAATGGTTTTGGTGTGTTTTCTGAAATGTATTACGAAAACGGTTGGAAAGCTACTATTGATGGAACTGAAACTAAAATACATCGTGTAAATTATGTGCTGCGTGGTTTACAAATTCCAGCAGGAAAACATACTATAGAATTCAAATTTGAGCCTAAAGTTGTTAAAACAGGAAGCACAATTGCATTAATTAGTTCTATTGTAATGCTTTTACTAATTGGAGTAGGAATTTATTTGGAGAGAAAAAAGAAGATTTAAGATTGATGATTAACGATTTTTGATTTTGAATTTGTAATTGAACTTGATATTGAAACCAACAAAAAAAATACTTATCATATCGTATTACTGGCCACCAGCAGGAGGTCCGGGTGTTCAGCGTTGGTTAAAATTTGTCAAATATTTACCCGATTTTAATATTGAACCGTACGTTTATATTCCAGAAAATCCAACGTATCCTTTGATTGATGAAAAATTAGTAAGTGAAGTTTCGGAAAAAGCCATAATCATCAAACAACCTATTTTTGAACCTTACGGATTGGCTTCGGTTTTTTCGAAAAATAAGACTAAAAAAATCAGTTCAGGTATCATTCCGAATCAAAAAAAACAATCGTTTGTTGAGAAAGCTATGCTTTGGATTCGTGGTAATGTGTTTATTCCAGATGCAAGAGTTTTTTGGGTAAAGCCTTCGGTTACATTTTTAAAAAAATACCTGAAAGAACATCAAATCGACACCATAATTACCACTGGTCCGCCACATAGTCTGCATTTGATAGGTTTACAATTGAAAAAAGAGCTAAATATAACTTGGTTGGCCGATTTTCGTGATCCTTGGACAACTATAGGCTATCATAAACAATTAAAATTGAGTTCTTGGGCTGCAAATAAACATAAGGCGTTAGAAAAAGAAGTCATGAATTCATGTGACCAACTCATCGTTACTTCACCTACCACAAAAGCTGAATTTGAAGCTATAACATCAAAACCTATCGAAGTAATTACAAATGGCTATGATGTGGAGCAAGTGATTAAAAAACCGTTGGATGAGAAATTTACTTTAGCACATATTGGATCATTTTTGTCGGCACGAAATCCACAAATTTTATGGAAAGCCTTACAAGAATTGACTGAAGAAAATTCGGAATTTAATCAACAATTACAGTTAAAGTTAATAGGTGCGGTGAGTGCTGAAGTATTACAGTCTATTAAAGAATTTAAGTTGGAAAACCACGTTAATCTTCTTGGATATATGCCGCATAATGAAGCAATAATTGAACAACGAAGTTCGCAAGTGTTGTTGCTTATCGAAATTGATTCAGAAGAAACTAAGTGCATTATTCCTGGCAAATTGTTCGAATATATGGTTTCGGAACGCCCAATTATAGCCATCGGACCAGAAAACGCAGATTTTTCTCAAATCATAAAAGAAACCAATACAGGAACGTTTTTTAAATATAATGAATTTGACGCTCTGAAAAAACAAATTTTAACCTGTTTCGAGCAATTTCAACAGCATAATTTAAAAGTATATCCAGTGGGATTGCAACAATACAGCAGAAAATCATTGACCGAGAAGTTGTCAAAACTTTTGAATTCTAAATTCTAAATTCATACTTCAAAAATGGGAATCGTCATCAAACAATCAATTAGAAACACAATCACAACTTTTTTAGGGTTTGGAATTGGTGCGTTGAATATCTTGTTTATGTACCCCTACTTTTTAGGAAAAGAGTATTTCGGATTAACGGGTTATGTGTTGTCAGCAGCTAATATTTTGTATCCTATTATGTCTTTTGGGATTCAAAATACATTGATCAAATTTTTTAATGAAAACAATAAAACAGAACAAGAGTTAAATAGTTATATGACTTATATGTTGCTGGTTCCTTTGTTTTTTATTACGCCTTTAATGGTTTTGTTTTACGTGTTTTATGATACCATTGCAGCTTATGAATCTCAAGAAAACCCAATTATCAATTCATTTGTTTGGGTCATTCCAATTATTGGAATTTTTATGGGCTATTTTGAAATTTTCTATGCATGGTTGCGTGCGCACATGAAATCGGTTTTTGGAAGTTTTGTGAAAGAAGTTTTTGTTCGAATTTTGATAACCATTTTGCTATTTGGAGTCTATTTTGAATACATTACCCCATCAGATTTTATTTATTCATTGGTTTTGGTCTATGGAATAAGCCTTCTGTTGATTATTTTTTATGCCAATAAAGTCAAAAAAATCGTTTTACATTTCAAAATTCCAAAACAAAGCAAAGCGATTTTTACCTATACGGTTTTTATTATTTTATCGGCAAGTATAGCTAATATGTTGTTGGATATTGATAAGTACATGATTAAGTATTATATGAAGATTGATAATATTGCTTTTTATTCGGTAGCCATTTTTATAGCAATGGTAATTTCTGTTCCTAGCAGAGCCATGCACCAAATCACTTATCCGATAACAGCAAAGTTAATGAGCGAAAATAAATGGCAAGAATTAAACGATTTGTATAAAAAATCTTCAATTACTTTGCAAGTTGTGGGCGGTCTGATTTTGCTTGGAATTTTAGTGAATATTAATCAATTATACTTAATGTTACCGGTTGAATATACTCAAGGTTTATTTGTTGTTTTTGCGATTGGGTTGTCAAAGTATTTTGATTTAATTTTAGGAAATAACAATGCAATTATCTTCAATTCAAAATACTACCGCACAGTTTTAATACTAGGGTTGCTATTGGTGGTGCTTATAGTGTTATTAAATATGTATTTTATTCCTAATTTCGGTTTAAATGGGGCCGCATTAGCTACTTTAATAGCAATTACTTTATACAGTTTGGCAAAATTACTTTTTGTTGTTTTAAAAATGAAATTATTTCCATTTACCATTAAAACAGTACTTTCTTTAGTTATTGTTGTTGTTAGTTTTTTAGTTTTTTATTATTGGGATTTCAATTTTAATCCTTTTTTAAATATTCTACTAAAATCGGTTTTAGTGTCTATTTTCTATGTGGGATTAAGCTTTTATTTAAACATATCTTCCGATATTAATTTTGTGATAACTTCTTTTTTTAAGAAAGTATTTAAATAAAAAATCCTGCTTCATCTTCCCAGAATCCACAGGATTTAAAAACAAACTAACCAACCAACTATTTATCTTTTTTAATTTCTAACGTTTCTCTTTTGATTTCGTTTACATCTTCTTCAGTCATCTTGGCTTTTGAACCGTCTTTTTTGTAGTAGTAATAGTCATTATCGTTTCCATAATTATCATCGTCTTCGAAGCCATAGCCACCGTTTCCTCCAGAATAATGAATTCCTCTAGGATTGTATACATAACCGTTGTTTGCATAGTTTATAAACCCAAATACATCTACTATACTTCCTCTTCGGTCGTAAATTATTCGCATGTTTCCTACTTTTGTAACTGCAAAACTGTTGTAGCTCATATATATAGTTCCTATGCGTTTTACTCGTCCAAAAACATCATAATTAATGTACACGTTTCCAACGCGTCTTACTCTACCAAAAATATCATGTTCAATTCGAATGCCTCTTTCTGAAGTTCCATAATACACTCCTCTTGGCGCAACAGTTGTTGCATTTGTTCTTGATCGTATTGGTCTTGTATTGAAATCAAATTCGCCATTAGGAAACAACATAAATTCAATTCCACGTTCTTTGAAAATGATAGGTTCAGCATCTCTATAATCAATGTAAAAGCCTCTTCTATTTGTGTTGTCAGAAAAAACTGGGTTTTCTGACGCATAAGCCATACTTCCTTCCAGAAGGATACTGGCTACTACTAAAAGTGTAATTTTTTTATTCATGAAGTACAGATTTAGTTTTCGGAATTCGTGAATCTTCGATTTCATGATACAAATATTTAAAGATTAAACTAACAACTCCATTTTAAAACTCGTTTCTAAAAAGGTTGCTTGATTAGTTATTTCCAATTGTCGTGCCAAACTTTAAAACTGAACTGTAAATAATTTGTTAATGAGTTGTTATTGATTTTATTTGAAGTAGAAAATCAAATCAAAATTGGTTGACTAGTATGAAAGTTATGCTAAAAAAAGAGTACTTTTGATTTCTTAAATAGGAATATAATGAAACAGTTTATTTCAATATTATTAATTGCTGGTTTTGGAATTTTAGCGTTAGTTGAGCAATCAAAATCTCATCCTAATCAGTATATTATGATTGGCGCAATGGCTGTTTTTATGTTCGGATTATTTAGATTAATGAAGAAAATTCCATCCAAAAAAGAGGACGAAGATGATACGAAAATTTGAAATAGGAGATGAGGTAGCAGTCTTAGATGACGATATTTCCGGAATAGTTGTTCAGGTTCAAAACGAACAAATTTCTATTATAACTACAGACGATTTTATGATGACATTTTTTGTCAACGAATTAGTTAAAATAAACAATTCCAATGATTTAGGTAGTTTTTTTTCAAGTCAAAGTTTAAGTTCTGTATTGAAAGAAAAAGAGCTTCCAAAAAAGCGAAGTTTTGTTAAGGAAAAGAAATCACGCAAGGATGAATTTGTGCTGGAAGTTGATTTGCATATCGAAAAGTTGGTTCCTTCAAAACGAGGAATGAGCAATTATGATATTCTAACTTTACAAATGGAAACGGCTAAACGCCAACTTGAATTTGCCCTTAAAAATCGAATGCCAAAATTAGTCTTTATTCATGGTGTTGGTGAAGGTGTTTTGAAAGCAGAATTAGATTTTCTGCTCGGTCGTTATGATACTATTTCATTCCAAGATGCAAACTATCAAAAATATGGTTTAGGGGCAACCGAAGTTTATATTAAACAACAAATGCGTTAACCTATAAATTGGTTTTATAATTTCCAAAAATATAAGAGTTGAAACTGAATGAGTTTTCAGCGTTTGAAAAATTCACGTTTACAAGTCGAATATTGTGAGTGTAACCTGAAACTGTAATTCCATCGGCAGCAAATAATTTATCGGTAATTATTTCAATGTTACCCCCAGAGGCGTTCCATTCATTTGAAACTACAGGATTTGCTGGAGGTAAAATGCTACAAATACCACTTAAACTAATATTGTCTGAATAAATGCGATAAATTATTTTATTGGTACTATTGACAGGGATAACTCTAGGACTTCCATCGGGTGTTTCTTCATTTGCAAAACTACTTGTTGGAATATTTAAAAGCAATAATTCGTTGTTTTTTATTTTAAAAACTAAATTATTTGAAGCACAATTTTGAACAAGTACATTGTCAAAATTAAATGATTCTAAGGCAATATCTCCATCATCACAGGCTTGTAGCAAGAAAATTGAAGCTACTAAAACAAATAGTTTTTTCATCGATTGATCATATTTATGTCGCAAAAATAAAGGTTTTAATTTATTAATTTGCTAAAGTTTGTTAATTTCCACACGAATTGATTTATAAGATTTATAAAATAAAATGATTTGTATATTTGCTCAATGAAATGAGCACTTTCTGTTTTTTTATTTTTTTACCAATTTTAATGTGCGAATTACATTTGATCAATAAAACAATTAAAAGCTTCTAATGCAAAAAGTATATTTAGATAATGCCGCAACCACAGCTATTCATCCGGAAGTTATTTCGGTAATGATGGATGTGCTTCAAAATGATTTTGGAAATCCATCTTCAACGCATAGTTTTGGCCGAAGTGCGAAGACTTTGTTAGAATCGGCTCGAAAATCCATTGCTAAACTACTAAATGCGCAAGCTTCTGAAATTATTTTTACATCAAGTGCCACCGAAGCAACGAATTGGATTTTGACCAGCGTTGTAAAAGATTTAGGAATAAAACGTATTATTACGACTAAAATTGAGCATCACGCTACCTTGCATACCGTCGAACATTTAGCAAAGGAATTCGGAATTCAAGTTGAATACATTGCGATTTTACCAAGCGGAAACATCGATTACCAAGATTTAGCAGCGAAATTACCTTCAGATATTCCTACTTTGGTTTCGTTAATTCATGTAAATAATGAAATAGGAACGATTTTAGACATCAAACGTGTTTCAGACCTATGCCAATATGCAAACGCACTTTTCCATTGTGATACGGTCCAATCCATCGGAAAAACGAATATAGATGTACAAGAGTTGGGAATCGATTTTTTAGTAGCTTCTGCACATAAATTTCATGGTCCAAAAGGCATTGGGTTTGCTTATTTGAAAAAGAATTCGATGTTACAACCCATGATTTTTGGAGGCGAACAAGAAAAAGGAATGCGTGCCGGAACTGAACCAGTTCATCAAGTAGTAGGAATGGCAAAAGCCTTTGAATTAGCTTACGCGAATCTAGAAAACGATATCAATCATATTTCTTATATAAAAGACTATTGTTTTTCGGAATTAAAAAAAGTTTTTCCAGAAGTTAAAATCAACGGAGAAAACACCTTTTATAACCTTTTGAATGTTCAATTACCTTTATCGGAAGAAAAGACATCAATGTTGCTATTTACGTTAGATATGAAAGGAATTGCCGTTTCTCGCGGAAGTGCTTGTCAAAGCGGAAGCGTTAAACCATCGCACGTTTTAGCCGAATTTTTAGCACCAGAAGAAGTTATAAAACCAAGTGTACGCATTTCATTCAGTCATTTCAATACGAAACAAGATATTGATTTGTTGGTGGAAGCTTTGAAAACTTCATAAAAAAAAGTCCGTTTAAAAACGGACTTTCATTTTTATTTAAATTACGGAATTACAATTTCCCCATATTTTCAGCCAATGTTTCAATGAATTTTGATATTGGACCTTTAATCATCATTGCCATCATTGGGTTAAACTCACCTTCAAAAGTTAATTGAACATCAGTTGAATCGTTTACTTCGGTTAAGTTTGCGGTTAAAGTAAACGGTAATTTACTTGAAGCTGCTCCTAAAACGACTTGCGAATTTGGAGTACCACCTTTTTTTACCAATTTAATTTCTGGCATTCCTTTTAATCCGAATTCAAAGCAATTTTCGTCGATTACTTCAAATTTTGCGATATTTTCTGGCATTAATTTTTCAAAATTCTTAACGTCGTTCAAAGCATTGAATAAATATTCAGCCGATTTTGCTACGTTTACTTTTGGACTTTCTAAGTTCATATGTTTTTATTTATTAAAGTTTCAGGTTTAAAGTTTCAAGTTTTGTCTTCTATTTTCTAACTTCTATTTTCTGTCAAATTAAATTTCTGTGTTCCATTCGGCAGGATTGGCGTTCCAAGCGCTTAATGTTTCTAGTTCGTTTTCTGAAACATATTGTTTGTCAACTGCTTTCTCTAATAAATTTTCGTAATTACTAAGCGTGTAAACATCCAAATTAGCGGCCTCAAAACGTTCCTTTGAAACTGGAAAACCATAGGTAAAAATCGCCGCCATTCCTTTGATATTAGCACCTTCATTACGCAACGCTTCAACAGCTAATAAACTACTTCCTCCAGTCGAAATCAAATCTTCAACCACAACTACATTTTGTCCTTTTTGTAAAAAACCTTCCACTTGATTTTGTCTTCCGTGTTTTTTTGGTTCAGGTCGAACGTATACAAAAGGCAATCCCATTGCTTCGGCAACTAAAATTCCGATGCCAATAGCGCCTGTTGCAACACCTGCAATAACATCGGGCTTGCCAAATTTCTCTTCAATTTGTTTCGCAAATTCATCACGAATATAATTTCTAACCGCTGGAAATGAAAGGATTATGCGGTTATCACAATAAATCGGAGACTTCCAGCCAGAAGCCCATGTAAAAGGATTTTTGGAATTTAATTTAATTGCGTTTATTTGTAAAAGCAATTCGGCTGTTTGTTGTGCTGTGTTGTTATTAAAAATCATATTGCAAATGTATAAAGTTTTTGTGAACGATAAGCCACTTTTTTTGACAAATCAGGTTCAAAAAGAAACCGATTTCAAACTTTTTTTATTAGAAAGTGTTGATATCAAGAAGTTGATCGTTAAAATATTTCAGCATAAAATTCAGAAAGCGTTTCTATATCATCCAGATGAGAAGTTAATTATGAAAACGCTTCGTGCCAAATTACCTGTGGAAAAAGCAGGTGGTGGATTGGTTTATAATGCAAATGGAGACGTACTTTTTATTTTCAGAAACGGAAAATGGGATTTGGCAAAAGGCGGCATGGAAAAAAACGAAACCATAGAACAGACCGCTATCAGAGAAGTTGAAGAAGAAACTGGCGTTACTGGATTAATCATTACCGAAAAACTGCAAAAAACCTATCATATTTTTAAGCGCAATGGTCGTTATAAATTAAAAATAACCCAATGGTTTGAAATGCAAACCAAATACGAAGGCACTCCTCAAGGTCAAGCCGATGAAGGTATTGAAAAAGTAGAATGGGTAAACCTAAAGGATATTCCGATGTTATTAGAAAATTCCTATGAGAATATTAAGTTGTTGTTTGAGGAGGAAAAATCTAATGTGTCAATTTAATAATTAGCCAATGTGTTAATTTAGTCTCATTGGCACATTGACAAATTGTCTAATTCATACGATAAACCGGATACTGCAAATGCGCTTTTTCATAATAAGGCGATTGTCTATACACCCAATCCAATTGTGCCGCACCGTTTTCAGCGAAAGCTTTGTCATTTTGTTTCTTTTGTTCTAATTCGGATTTTATTTTTGGGTTTTTGTCCAAAAATTCTTTGGCTAAATCTTCAAAAACATAACTCGAAAAATACTCTTTTTGTTGTAAAATAGGATCAAAGAAGTTCCAATTGAAATAACTGTCCACCGCTTCTGGTTCTAATGTTTCAACTAAATATTTCACGCCTGGTTGATTTGAGTAGAATACATAATCGCCATAATGAAACTGTACTTTTTGAGTCGATTTAGATACTTTCGTATTGTAATGTCCGTAATGACCTTCATAAGATGATTTTGACGTTTGATAACTTTCAATTTTATACGATTCCACTTCAATTAGGGTGTCTTTTTGAAGTCGATGCGCATTGATATTATTTAATTCCAATAGGTCTAAAACTTGCCATTGCGATTGCGGAATAATATAAGCTTTCGGAATGTTTACGAATTTCGTGGGTTTATAATTGCCATAAAACGGAATTTTCTTGGTAAACGGTTTGCTTTTATTATAAAACAATCGGTCTTTTCCTGAAATGTCACTTGGTTTATAACCGCCTTGATACCCTTTAAAATCAATATAAGACACTTTCGTTGAATCAATTACCCAATCTAATGGATATTGCATCTCAACTTGATATTCATTCAAAGCATCTTTACGCATTTGCTTGATTTTTTGCCAATTTGCATCTGCGAAATTAATCGTGCTCACCATAAATTCATAAGTAACCTTAACTCGTTCTTCATACACTTTCAACATGTGTGTTTCTGGAACAAATCCTAAAGTGTGAAATAGGGTAGTGTAACCTGTGGCATATCTTGGCGTATCGGTAAATTGTTCAAAACCTTTGTCAGGCATATCGCCATGAATATTCACATACGGCACCACATCGATGTTCTTTTTGTTCATGTCTTTCACAATTGAAGGATATAATTCGTTGATGAAATAATTGCCCAATTTGTTTCCCAAACGTTCATGTTGGGTTGCAATGCAAGTAAACGTATATTGATAATCAGCACCATTTGAAACGTGATTGTCTATGAAAATATCGGGATTTAACTGGGTAAACAACTTTTGAAAACTTCTCGAATTTTTAGTATCCGATTTAATAAAATCGCGATTCAAATCATAATTTCGAGCATTTCCTCTGAAACCATATTCTTCGGGTCCGTTTTGATTGGCTCTTGAATGCGAATTTCGATTCAACATCCCACCCACATTATACACCGGAATAGCTGCAATAAAGGTGTTTTTAGCCGTTTTAATTTTTCCCATGGCTAAATCGCGCATTAACATCATGGTAGCGTCTATACCATCGGGTTCGCCTGCGTGAATGCCGTTGTTGATTAAAATTACGGCTTTGTTTTTAGTAAAATATTCGTCAAAATCAAATTTGCCTTCGCTTGAATAAAGCACTAAATGCAGAGGTTTTCCGCTATCAGTGGTACCTTTATAAATCATTTGGATGTTGGCAAAACGTTCGTCTAATTGTTCATAAAATGAAATACAATCTTCATAAGTAGTTGATTGATTGCCATTGCCACGTTCAAAAGGCGTGGATAAATCGTTTTGTGAAAATACAAAAATTGAAAAGAAAAGTAAACTTATAGTTAAAAAACGCATAGCATAATAGTATTTGATTTTCAAAAATAATGAATCTTTTTAGCATATTTTTTAATTCTTAATTTTTAATTCAAAATTGGCTTTATCTTTGCCGCATGAGTCAAAATCCGTATTCCAACAATGTACTATTGAATCTTGGTATTCAAAGTTTAAATAAAATGCAAGAAGTAGCACAACATGCTATTTTGAATGAAGATAATATTTTATTGCTTTCGCCAACAGGTTCGGGGAAAACTTTAGCTTTTTTATTACCCATTTTTCAATTATTAGAAGAAGATGTAAAAGGCGTGCAATGTATAATTTTAGTGCCTTCTCGCGAATTAGGTTTGCAAATTGAACAAGTTTGGAAAAAAATGGGCACGCATTACAAAGTCAATATGTGTTATGGTGGCCATTCGATTGATATCGAAATCAATAATTTGAGTAACCCTCCAGCGCTTTTAATTGGGACACCAGGAAGAATTGCCGATCATTTAGACCGAGGAAGTTTTGCTACCGAAAATATTAAAACGTATGTGTTAGACGAGTTTGACAAATCATTACAATTGGGTTATCATGAGGAAATGTCATACATTATTGGAAAAATAACTAGAGCCAATAAACGTATTTTAGTTTCTGCGACTTCTGGCGTGGAAATTCCGAAATATACCAAAGTAATTGATCCGAAAGTAATTGATTTTATTCCGAACCAAAAACAGAACGATAATTTAGATGTTCGCATCGTATTTTCGAAATCCAAAGATAAAATTGATTCGTTGTTTCAGTTGATTTGTTCTTTAAATTCAGAAGCTGCGATTATTTTTTGCAACCATAGAGAAGCGGTAGAACGCATTCATGAAATGTTAACGCAAAAAGGTATTATTTCGACTTATTATCACGGCGGATTAGATCAAGACGAACGCGAACGTGCTTTGATTCAGTTTCGAAATGGAAGTGTTTCCTATTTGATTACGACTGATTTAGGTGCGAGAGGTTTGGATATCCCTGAAATGAAACACGTAATTCATTACCATTTACCTGCAAAGGAAGACGAATTTACTCACAGAAACGGAAGAACCGCACGTATGTTAGCAACCGGAACCGCGTATGTGTTAATTCACGAAACCGAAAAGAAAGCTGATTATTTTGATTATGGCAAACGAAGATTAGATGTTTCCAATGCGAAATCATTACCAAAAGCACCTTTATATCAAACGCTTTACATCAGCGGAGGAAAGAAAAACAAGTTGAATAAAATCGACATTGTTGGTTTCTTTTCGCAAAAAGGAAAGTTGGAAAAAGACGACATTGGATTAATCGAAGTCAAAGATTTTATTTCCTTTGTAGCGGTGAAATATCCGAAAGTAAAATCGTTATTGCAAAACATCAAAGAAGAGAAAATGAAGGGGAAGAAGTATAAAATTGAAGTTGCGAGAAAAGTGATTAAGAAAGAAGAGGAGTAATACTTTTTTGTCATTCCGACGAATGGAGGAATCACATAACGTAGATTGAATAATGAGATTTCTCCTTACGTCGAAATGACAGTGTGTTGATATAAATTTAGTAAAAAATGAATCCAACCTGCCCACTTTGCCAATCCAAATCAACGCTTTTCTGCGATAAACCAAAGCATTTGTTTTATAAATGCGATACTTGCGAAGGCATTTTCAGACCTAAACACACTTTTTTAACCGCTGAAGAAGAGAAATTACATTACGAAAAACACAATAATGATGTTTTTGACAAGCGTTATCAAGCGTTTGTTTCACCAATAGTGGAGGCTATTTTACACGATTTTTCTCCAGATACTCAAGGTTTGGATTTTGGTTCAGGAACGGGTCCAGTAATTGCTAAAATGTTGACCGATAAAGGTTTTCAAGTGCAGAATTACGATTTGTTTTTTGCAAATGAACCATCACTTTTGGATGAAAAATATAATTATGTTTCTTGTTGTGAAGTAATGGAACATTTTCATCAACCATACAAAGAATTTGAATTATTGAAAAGCTTATTACTTCCGAAAGGGAAATTATATTGCAAAACAGAAATTTTCAATAACCAAAAACCCTTTGAAAATTGGTATTACAAAGATGATTTTACCCATGTTTTCATTTATCAACCCAAAACCTTGGAATGGATAAAATCTGAATTTAGTTTTTCGAATTTAATTGTAAAAGAAAAGTTGATTGTGTTTGAAAATTAAAGACACGAATATCGCAAATTGGCACAAATGAATTAGTGAAAATCAGTGAAATTCGTGTTAGAATTATTTCTTATTTAAAACCGATTCAGGAACTAGTTGTGAAATATCGCCACCATTTCGTAATACATCACGCACTATACTTGAGGATATATAGGAAGTTTTTGCTGCTGTTAACAAAAAAACGGTTTCTATTTTTGATAATTTTCGGTTGGTATGAGCAATGGCTTTTTCAAACTCAAAATCGGCAGGGTTTCGTAAACCTCTTAAAATAAATTCGGCATTTTCTTTTTTACACAAATCAATGGTTAAGCCAGAGTAAGAGATCACTCTAACTTTAGGTTCGTCTTTGAAAGCCTCTTCTATAAAGCGTTTTCGGTCTTCTAATGAAAACATGTATTTTTTTTCGGCATTCACACCAATTGCTACAATGACTTCATCAAATAAAGAAACACCTCTTTTGATAATATCAAAATGACCGTTGGTAATTGGGTCAAATGAACCTGGAAATATTGCTTTTTTCATAATTATTTCTTTAAAGCCAATTCAATAGCGTTTTCAAACAATTCAGGTAATGAGATTCCAGCTTCGCGAGCTTGTTGCGGCAAAATACTTTCGGTAGTTAAACCTGGAATTGTGTTCATTTCTAACATGTACGGCTCATTGTTTACAATAATGAATTCACTTCTCGAAAAACCTTTCATTTTCAGTACTTCGTAGGCTTTTTTAGCAACCGCTTCAATTTTAACTTTCAATTCGTCTGAAATTCGAGCCGGTGTAATTTCTTTAGATTTTCCCAAATATTTGGCTTCGTAATCAAAAAAGTCGTTTTCCGATACGATTTCGGTAATAGGTAAAACAGTAACCTTTCCTTTATAATTAATCACACCAACCGAAACTTCTGTTCCGTCTAAGAAACTTTCTATGATGATTTCGTCGTCTTCTTTGTAAGCATTTTCAATGGCTGGAAGAAATTCTGATGCTGTTTTTACTTTCGAAATTCCGAAACTTGAACCCGATTTATTCGGTTTTACAAAACAAGGTAAGCCTACTTTCGACAAAATAGTATCAACGTTAATTTCGTCGCCTAAATTCAAATAAAAAGATTCCGCTGTTTTAATTCCGTAAGGTTTTAAAACCGATAACATATCACGTTTGTTGAATGTTAGTGCAGCTTGATAATAATCACAAGACGTTTGAGGAATATTTAATAATTCGAAATAAGCTTGCAACAAACCGTCTTCACCAGGTGTTCCGTGAATTGCATTAAAAACGACATCAAAATTGATTTTTGAACCATTTACAATTACTGAAAAATCGTTCTTGTCAATTGGAAATTCGGTATCATTTTCATCTACATACACCCATTTTTCTTTGAAAATATGAATGCGATATGGATTATAGTTCGTGCGATTCAAATTATTGAATACCACATTTCCACTCGTGAGTGATATTTTATATTCGCTGGAATAACCTCCCATTACGATGGCCACGTTTTTCATCTGCTTTTTCTTGTTTTGGTATAACAAAATTACATTATTTCTTTAGAATTTAGTAAATATATTTCAAAGGATTTATTCTTTTAATTTTTAATGTAAAACAAAGTAAATTGAATCCTATAATGTTTTCAATTTTTATATCTTTGCTAAAATATCTTTATTGTATGAGTTTGTTTAAATATATCACCAGTAAAACCTTTTTTCTTCAAGTATTCATTGCGGCTGCTATTGTTGCAGCTTTTACGTTTTTGTTGATTTTATTTTTAGATTTTAGAACAAATCATGGACAAGAAATTAAAGTGCCCGATTTATCTAAAATGAAACTAGAAATTGCAGAAGAAAAGCTTAATGATATTGATTTAGAAGTGTTTTTATTGGATACTGTCGATTTTAATCCTGAATTTCCACCCTTTACCATTTTAGAACAAGATCCAAAAGCAGGAAGTTTAGTAAAAGACGGTCGAAAAATATATGTAAAATTAAATGCGGGTGAATTTACTAATATTGAAATTCCTGAATTTAAAGATAAAACCTATCGTCAAATTTTAGCAACAATAAAATCATTAACCTTAAAAGAAGGGAAAATAACGTATAAACCACACATTGCAAAAGATGTTGTTTTGCAAATTTATCAAAATGGCAGACGTTTGAGAGCTGGTGATATTGTAAAGAAAAATTCGACATTAGATTTTGTGTTGGGTGATGGAAAAGAAGTCTTTAATGAAGAAACATTTAGTTCGGAAGAACCTACCGATACGTTAGCACCATCGGATACTCCGATAAAAGAACAACCAGTTGAATTTAAAGAGAATAATGGCGGAATATAAAGCGGAAAACGAGTTAGACGACGAATTATTTGAACACCATCGTTTTGAAGCAGCAAAAGGACAATCTTCTTTGCGAGTGGATAAATTTTTGATGAATTTGATTGAAAATACCACGCGAAATAAAATTCAACAAGCAGCAGAATCGGGTTCCATTTTAGTAAATGATGTTGCGGTAAAGTCAAATTATAAAGTAAAAGCAGGCGATATTGTTCGTTTGGTTTTGGCTCATCCTACTTATGAGCAATTACTCACGCCAGAAAATATTCCATTAGATATAATCTTTGAAGATGATCAATTATTGGTCATCAACAAACCGGCAGGTATGGTGGTTCATCCAGGTCATGGAAATTATTCAGGAACTTTAGTCAATGCATTGGCGTTTCATTTTGAAAATTTACCCATGAATAGTTCGGAACGACCAGGCTTAGTGCATCGTATCGATAAAGACACAACCGGTTTGTTGGTTGTTGCTAAAACTGAACATGCGATGGCTTATTTGTCTAAGCAATTTGCTGAAAAAACGTCAGAACGAGAATATATTGCTTTAGTTTGGGGAAATATTGAGGAAGAAGAAGGTACCATCGAAGGTAATATCGGTCGCCATGATACTAATCGAATGCAAATGGCGGTTCACGAAAGTGAAGAAAAAGGAAAACCAGCAGTTACCCATTTTAAAGTTTTGGAACGATTTGGCTACGTTACCTTGATTTCTTGTCAATTAGAAACGGGTAGAACACATCAAATAAGAGTTCATATGAAACATATTGGTCATACGCTTTTTAATGACGAGCGTTATGGCGGTAATTCTATTTTAAAGGGAACAACTTTTACAAAATACAAACAGTTTATTGATAATTGTTTTAAAACTTTGCCTAGACAAGCACTTCATGCTAAAACACTAGGTTTTGAGCACCCAATTACCAAAGAATTCTTACGTTTTGATACACCAATTCCACAAGATTTACAAGATTGTATTGAAAAATGGAGGGTATATTCAAAAGCGCAAACGTTTACCGAAGAAACATAATTTCAACCCTTAATTATCTTTTAATCGTATGAAAATTGTTATTTCACCAGCAAAATCTTTAAATTTAGATAAAGAACTTCCCATATCTTTATTTACGGAATCGTCTTTTTTAAAACAAGCTGAAACCATCCAGAAAACGTTAAAAAAGAAAAAGCCAAAACAATTGATGGAATTAATGGATATTTCTGAAAAATTAGCAGATTTAAATTGGCAGCGAAATCAAGATTGGCAACTTCCATTTACTGCAAATAATGCTCGTCCAGCAATTTATACTTTTGATGGAGAAGTGTATACAGGGTTAGACGTGTATTCTTTACCTGCAGAGAAAGTTACAGTTTTACAAGAAAAATTACGCATTTTATCTGGATTGTATGGTATACTAAAACCTTTAGATTTAATGCAAGCTTATCGTTTAGAAATGGGAACATCCATAGCAATAGGTTCGAAGAAAAATTTATACGAATTTTGGAAAAAATCAATTACGGATTATTTAAATTCTGAATTAAATAAAGACGAGTTGTTTGTAAACTTGGCCAGTAATGAATATTTTTCTGCTGTTGATGTAAAAAAACTAAAAGTTCCTGTTATTACTCCAGAATTTAAAGATTATAAAGACGGGAAATTGAAGATGATTTCGTTTTTTGCCAAAAAAGCCAGAGGTTTAATGGTTCGATACATTATTGATACAAATGCTAAAACAATTGATGATTTAAAAGGTTTTAACTATGAAGGTTATGCGTTTGATGCTAATTTAAGTAACGGAAACAAATTGGTATTCACCCGATAATTAATTTTTTAACCAATTTTCTAATATTTTTTTTCCATCGGGAGTTAAAATACTTTCTGGATGAAATTGAACACCTCGAACATCGTAAACACTGTGTTTAACCGACATGATGTTTTTGTTTTCATCTACAGAAGTGATTATTAAATTTTGCGGGAAATTGTCATTTGAAATTACCCAAGAATGATAACGACCAACTTCAATTTCGTTTGGCAAATCGTTGAAAATATAATCGTTTTCAATAATGCTTATTTTTGAAGCCACGCCGTGATACACCTTATCTAAATTGATTATTGTGCCACCAAAAACTTCTCCAATAGCTTGTAATCCCAAACAAATTCCTAAAATACTTTTGGTTTTAGCATAAGTTTGTATAACTTCTTTCAACAAGCCTGCCTCACTTGGAATTCCTGGGCCTGGCGATAAAACTATTTTATCAAAAGCATCTAATTCTTTTAATTCAAATTCATCATTTCTAAAAACAGTAACCTTAGCACCTAGATCTTCTAAGTAGTGGACTAAATTATAGGTAAAACTATCGTAATTATCAATGACAGCAATTTTCATTAATATAAATTAGGATATTTAGACGGATTAGCTTCGTTCATAATAGCATACACTTTTTCAAAAATATCTTCTGCAGATGGTTTTGAAAAATAATCGCCATCTGTTCCATAAGCTGGTCTGTGTGGTTTTGCCGTTAATGTTTGTGGTGCACTATCTAAATATTGGTAGGCCTTTTGATTTTCAATAATCTCTTGTAAAATATAAGCACTTGCTCCACCCGGAACGTCTTCATCAATTACTAAAAGGCGGTTTGTTTTTTCGATAGATTTCACAATATCATGTTTGATATCAAATGGTAAAAGGGATTGAATATCAATAATTTCGGCACTAATTCCAACCGATTCTAATTCGTTAGCGGCTTGTTCCACCAAACGCAAAGTCGAGCCATAAGCCACTAAAGTTATATCAGTTCCTGTTTTGATTGTCTCAACTACTCCAATTGGTGTTTTAAATTCACCTAGGTTAGTAGGCATTTTTTCTTTTAATCGGTAACCATTTAAACATTCGATAACCAAAGCAGGTTCGTCAGATTCTAAAAGAGTATTATAGAAACCGGCCGCTTTTGTCATGTTTCTTGGAACTAAAACATGAATTCCTCTTAGGGCATTAATAATCATACCCATTGGCGAACCAGAATGCCAAACACCTTCTAAGCGGTGACCACGTGTTCTTATAATTAAAGGTGCTTTTTGACGACCAGCTGTTCTGTAATGCAATGTAGCTAAGTCATCACTCATGATCTGAATAGCATACAACAAATAATCTAAATATTGAATTTCAGCAATTGGTCGCAATCCTCGCATAGCCATACCAATTCCTTGTCCTAAAATTGTAGCTTCACGAATACCTACATCGGCAACACGCAATTCACCATATTTTTCTTGCATCCCTTCTAAACCTTGGTTTACATCACCAATATTACCTGAATCTTCACCAAAAATTAGTGTTTCAGGATATTTTGAAAAAATGGCATCAAAATTATCTCTTAATACTAAACGAGCATCAACCTCTTCTGCTGTTGCATCATAAGTAGCTGCGGTTTCTTTTATATTAGTTACTGATTTTTCTGAATGTGAAAATAAGTGCGAACTGAATTTTGGTTGAATTTTTTCCGTGTAATTTTCGATCCAAGTTGCTAAAGAGGCACGAGAATTTTCACTTATAATCAAACGAAGTGCTTTTCTAGCACCACTAAGTATATCCTTACGAATAGGCTCTTTTATTGAAGCAATATCATTTGCAATTTTCTCTATAAAAACTTTATTTGCACTTTCAGAAGCAATTGAGTTTAATAAACTGACTAATTCTTGTTGTACCGTTTTTATAGGAGTTATAAAGTTAGACCAAGCGGTTTTCTTTCCTTCTAAAACGTCTTTTTTGGCTTGATTATCAATTTCGTCTAATTCTTCTAGCGTTGCTATATTATTGTAAATTAGCCACGTTTTCATTTTAGTTAAACAATCAAATTCTACTTCCCAAGCTAATCGCGCTTCATTCTTATAACGTTCATGACTACCTGAAGTTGAATGTCCTTGAGGTTGTGTTAATTCTTGAACATGAACAAGAACAGGTACGTGTTCTTCACGAGCAATTTCTGCTGCTTTTTGATAGGTTTCTATTAAGGAAGGATAATCCCAACCCATAACGCGTAAAATCTCGTACCCTTTATTATCTGTATCTCTTTGAAATCCTTTTAAAATTTCTGAGATATTTTCTTTGGTGGTTTGATAACGTGCGTGAACCGAAATTCCATATTCGTCATCCCAAACACTCATTACCATTGGTACTTGTAAAACACCAGCTGCATTGATGGTTTCAAAGAATAATCCTTCTGAAGTAGAAGCATTTCCGATGGTTCCCCAAGCTATTTCATTTCCGTTTTTAGAAAAGTTAGTTTGATTAATTCCAGAAACATTTCTGTAAATTTTTGAAGCTTGTGCTAATCCTAATAAACGAGGCATTTGCCCAGCAGTAGGAGAGATGTCTGAACTTGAATTTTTTTGTTCAGTTAAGTTATTCCAATTTCCGTTTTCGTCTAAAGAATGGGTAGCAAAGTGACCGCCCATTTGTCGTCCGGCGCTCATTGGGTCAAAATTAATATCGGTATGACCATATAAACCAGCAAAAAACTGTTCAATTGTTAACTTACCAATTGCCATCATAAACGTTTGATCTCTGTAATAGCCTGAACGAAAATCACCATTTATAAATGATTTTGCCATTGCTAATTGAGGTACTTCTTTTCCATCGCCAAAAATACCAAATTTGGCTTTTCCAGTTAAGACTTCTTTTCGACCTAATAAGCTACATTCTCTACTAATACGAGCAATCTTATAATCGTTAATGACTTCATTTTTGAAATCTTCAAAAGAGACTACTTCAGATGTAATTGCTTTTTCCATAAACGTTACTACGAAATTGATAATTTAACAAATTTAATTAAATCCGAATTAAAAACAATATGACCGACTTCTTTTTTTTAATTATTACTAATTTATCAAAGGTTTTGGTTTAAAAAAACCAATGAATTCAGTAATTAGGTAGTTACAGTTGTGAATTTCGTAATAAATTCTGTATTTTTATATTAAAACCATTTTCGGGTAAAAAGCGATACTAAAGTTTTTGGGCTTAAGGTGACTACAAATCTGATTTTTTCACCATAATTATTCGAATTTAATTCAAATCCATTTGAGGAATAAACGGGTAAAAACAACTCAAAATAATCGGGAACAAGATTTAAGTGCAAACCTGAATCATAAACACATTTTGGATTGCTGTATTTGTTTTTCATCATTCCTACATCGCCATATACTTGAATCCAATTCCAAATAGTAAAAGTTGCGTTTATGGTGCTCATCCATTGATTAGCAAATCGATCTTGTAATTTTGATTTGAATCCTCCTTCGGCATACACATATTGCTGGCTGTAAATTCCAGTAGCTTCGCTGCGACCTAGTAAATTATAATCAAACATATAATCATTAGGTCGATCTAAGCCGAAACTAAAAAAATCTGAATTGGTACTTCGATACATAAAAGCACCAAAGAACCATCTCAGGCTAATTTGACGATTGTTTTCGAATAATTTTCGATAGTGTATTTCGGTGGCTATTTTTCCGAAAGAATTGGCTAATTGAAAATCATTTGAAAAATAAAAATGTTTTGTTCCTTCAGATTGAAAATTACTGTATTTGGCATTGAAAATATTGTAATTTTCAGTACTTGAATCAAGTGTAAATGCGGATCTTTCTCTATTGATATAAACTTGTCTCAATTGAATTAATTCAGATTTATTTTTTCGTAAATTTTCATCTCTAAATCGGAATTGAACTATAGGAACAAAATTGGTATAAAAAGCATTTGGCGCATAATGAAAACGACTTCCGGCAACGATATACCTTATATTATATAATTTTCCTTTTTCTCTAATATTGTCTTCAACTATAGCATTGAATTTTCCAACGATTGTGCCAGTATTTGTTGATAACATAGGAGAGACACTGAAAGTAAACGGTTTATTTAACATAGATCGATTATTGATTCGTAAACCCAGTGCAATTCCGTCATAGGCATTAAATTCTACTTCAGGAACATAAAATATTTGGTTATAATGTGGTTCTTCTAAATCCTTGAAGAAGTTTAATTTAAAGGGTCTGTTGTTAAAGAAAAAACCATTAAATGATTTCCAATTATTGCGTAAATTGTATTCAGGAACTTCATTATTATAATTAAGTACAATTTTATCGGCTCCTAGTCTAGGAATACTAAATGTTGAATCTGTTGAAACATTGTGAATCCAAACTTTATTTACAATGGTATTGTTTTTCAATTGGTACAATGAGATGGGCACATTTGTATTTGTTTTATTGATTATTTTAAACGAAATAGAGTCTTTAGTCTTAGTAACTTTTCCAAATTTAAAATCAATAAGATCCCGACTTTCAACCATAGTTTTAAAAAACCAATCGATTTTTTGAGGTGCATTTTTTTCTAAAATTGTTTCAAATTGTCTTGTATTTGAGCTAGAATATTGGTTAAGCAACATGAATTCTTTTATGCTTGAATTCACAATTTGATTGCCTAGAAAATTATCCAAATAGTTTAAACTTAAACCTGCTTTGTATTTATTTGCAATTTGTTCGTTAAATTTTATCAATTTGTTTTTTGGCTCATTTAGTGCTTGGTCTAAATTTTTTCGAGCCATTAACATATGTAAATAATTGTATTGTTGATTGAACGGTAAATTAATGAAATGATACGATTTTAGTAGTTTTAAGTCAGCTAAATTACCGGTCATTTTACTATTTGGATAATATTTTTCGATATAGTTCATCATCAAAAAGACTTGAATTCCGTCATATATCCATGCTTCATTTCTAGGATTAAGTTGTAAATTTTCTTTCAGATAATTGTTTAAATACGCTTTTAAAAATTTAAGTTCAAACATAAAATCATCTGAAAAAGGACTCAAAAATCCGGGAAGTTGATTGAGGCCATAAAACGGTTGTCGTTGATAATCTTCTTGCGAAATCAGTATTTTATGGGTAAACGATTTTCCAAGTTTTTCAGCCGTAAAACGAGTGATTTTATCAATGATTTCTGCTTTTTTGGTTTCATTTACTTTAGCATCATCAATTCCGCAACTCACTTCAATGTGTTCATTTTTATAGTTATTAAATGTGTTTTTTGTCTGTAAATAAAGAACTGCTTCCTGCTTGTTTGAAGCTTTTAATGAATAATAGTTTTTATCGTCGCTTAAAAGCTGATTTTCTTCATCTAAATTGCTAGATAATTTTAAATGGGATGGTGTTTCAATTTCAATTTCAAAATCGGTTAGCGCATTTGGAATATCGTCTAAATTCTCATTGCTTTGTTGAATAAATTGTTTATTTTCATATTGTGAAGGTGATAAGTACCAATGTTTTAAAATAAGATTTCCCTCTTTATCAAATCCGTATTTCGTAAATTTTTCATTAGGAATTTTAACTGAATATTCTATGATAATGATTTCCTTTTTACACGGTAAGATAGGGGAGTTAAGTAGTATTTTTATAACATCAATGTGTTTGTCGAGTCTTTCCCATTGCATATTCTTTTTATTTACATCACTAATTGCTAAAATTGAGGTATAGCCTCTGTCTTTTTCTTTTGCTAAATGAAAAGATCTTGAAAATTCATCAGAAAAATGATTCGCAAGAGCAGATTTTTTTGAAGAAAAGGCATGGTTCCAATCATTAAGAATAATTTCTGACAGTGAATCGTTTGAAGTATTATTGTAAGTTAATGACTGCTTTATGTGCAACATTTTATTTTCAGCATCAACCACAACATTCATTTTAGAATAATGTTGCGCTGAGGCTGATAATGTGAAAAATAAAAGAATACTAAATAAATAATTGTATTTCAATTTTGAGTATTGTTTGATTTTTACTACTAAATTTTTATAAAAATAGTTAAAATCACTAAAAAAGCAACTTAATTTAAGATTAATATTTTTGGTCTCTCATGTTTCAAAAATAACTTATCGTTAAAAAATAGTATCTTTGATTAAAATAGTAAATGATGTTTAAAAATATTCTAGTATTATTTTCTCTTATATTTTTCAATATAACCTTTTCACAAGTGTTCATCAATGAGATCGATGCTGATAATCCGGGTAGCGATGTAAGGGAATTTGTAGAGTTGAAATCGAGTACTCCAAATTTTTCATTAAATGGTTATGTACTTGTTTTTTTTAATGAATCAAATACAGCAAGCTATTATGCTTATGATTTAGATGGATTTGTTACTGATGCAAATGGTATTGCACATTTTGGGAATATTTTAGTTTCACCATCACCTATTGGAACTATTCCTAACAATAAAATGCAAAACGGACCCGATGTCGTTGCATTGTATCTTGGTAACGCAACTGATTTTCCAAACACCACATCAACTGGGACTACTGCTACAACTACAAATTTAATAGATGCAATTGCTTATTCAAACAGTAATACTACCGTAGCCACAAATTTAATGGCAATTTTAAACCTTACGGTAAGTACGGCAGATATTGAAACAACCAATTCCGTCTCAAAGTCAATTCAGCGTAAAAATGATGGTACATATGAAGTAAAACCACCAACACCTGGCGTTAATAATGATGGAAGTGGAGTTGCTCTTAATTATTTGTCAACTTCAATGATTGCTGATAATTTTAATGAAGGACAACAATTTACAATACAATTCTCAACATCAGTACCAGTTCCTTCTAATCTTGTTTTTACATTTACTTTACAAGAAGGAAATTTTACAATCGCAGATTATTCTGGTGCTGATGTTAATGCTACCACAGGAGTTTTAACAGTTACTATTTTAGCTGGAACTTCCTCTGCTTCAACAATTATAAACTTAACGGATGATACTATTTATGAAGGTGATGAAGAAACACATCTTGTTTTATCTACTTTGCCATCGGGTTATGTAAAAAACAATGATAATATTTATATACGAATTTATGATAATGATTTTATCGTTCAAAATTTTGGCACTCCATTAAATCCCACATATAGCAATGTTTCGCCTACCATTCCTTCTGGTTATTATGATTCTTTGGAAGGATTATCAGGTGTCGCATTAAAACAAGCAGTTCAAGACATTATTGCAAATCCTTCGGTAGTTAGGTTACATAGTTATGCCGATATTTGGGATATTATTCGAACTGCAGATCAAAATCCAGCCAATTCAAACCAAGTTTGGTGTATGTATGTTGAATCGCCAATGGCTAAGATAGACCAACAAGTGGGGAGTAGTATTGTAGGAAAATGGAATCGTGAACATATTTTTTCTCAGTCAAGAGGTGGTTTTGAAGTATCCAGCAATGATTCAGCTGATGGTATTAATTTTTGGAGTTCAACAAGCGCAGCTTCGGTTGTAGATGGTGTTTCAGATGCACATCATATTCGGGTTGAAAATGGCCAAGAAAATTCTTCGCGAAATAATAAAAATTTCGGTACAGTAACGTCGGCAACAGTTTACGCTGGACCTTCTAATACGCAAGGTTCATGGCGAGGAGATGTAGCACGATCATTGTTTTATATGGCAGTTCGTTACAATGGGTTGAATGTTGTGAATGGTGATCCAAGTGAATACTTACCAAGTACAACAACTTCTTCAGGAAATATTGGTGATTTAGCAACTTTACTCAATTGGAATACAACAGATCCAAGAGATGATTTTGAAATGAATCGAAATAATTACATTTATACTTGGCAAATGAATCGAAACCCATTTATTGATTATCCTCTTTTAGCGAATTATATTTTTGGAGCTAATTTTGGGCAACCTTGGTCAGCTAGCTTAACCACACAAAATCCCGTTCAAAATAAAATTGTAGTGTATCCAAATCCAGCTGAAGATTATTTAATTATATCGGGATTAGAAGGTAATGCAATTGCCGAAATTTATACCCTTATAGGTCAGTTAATTCAGCGCATCGAATTTGAAAATGAAATAAAACTGAATTTAAATTGCAAAGCCGGAATGTATTTAGTTACAATAACTAATGGCTCACAAACAACCACAAAGAAAATAATTGTAAAGTAAATAAAAAAGTCCTTCAATTTGAAGGACTTTTTTATTAGAAATTAGGCGATAAATTATATTTTTTATAGAAGTTGTCTAACGCTTCTAATACTTCATCTTCTGTGTCAACCACTTTTATGAGGTTTAAATCATCTGGATTTGCATTTTTCATTTTGTCAATCATAACCATTTTAATCCAATCTAATAAACCCGACCAAAATTCAGTTCCAACTAAAATAATGGGAAATTTTCCAATTTTCTTTGTTTGAATTAAAGTTACGGCTTCAAATAATTCGTCTAAAGTTCCAAAACCTCCTGGCATTACTACAAAACCTTGTGAATATTTTACAAACATGACTTTTCTTACAAAGAAGTAATCAAAATTTAAGTTTTTGTCTTTATCGATATACGGATTGAAGTGTTGCTCAAAAGGTAATTCAATATTTAGACCAACCGATGTTCCACCACCATGATGTGCTCCTTTATTTCCAGCTTCCATAATACCAGGACCGCCGCCAGTAATTACACCATAACCTGCTTTACTAATTTTGTAAGCAATTTTTTCGGCTAATAAATAATATTTATCTTCTGGTTTTGTTCTTGCCGAACCAAAAATTGAGACACAAGGACCTATTCTTCCCATGGTTTCATAACCGTTCACAAACTCGGACATGATTTTAAAAATGGCCCAAGAATCGTTTGAGCGTATTTCGTTCCAAGTTTTTTGCTTAAATTTTGCTTGAATTCTATGATCGTCGTTTTCGTATTGATCTGCTGCCATATTCGTTTCGTTTTAATTTTTAAAATAGCTTACTAAGATAATTCTTTTTTCAAAAATTGTGCTGTGTAGCTTTTTTTATTTTTTATAATTTCTTCTGGAGTTCCTTTTGCAACCACATCTCCGCCACCTTTTCCGCCTTCATAGCCAATATCAATAACATAATCGGCTAATTTGACTACATCTAAATTGTGTTCGATGATTAAAACCGTATTTCCTTTATCAACCAACACATTTATAACATCCATTAATACACGAATATCTTCAAAATGTAGGCCTGTTGTGGGTTCGTCTAAAATATAAAACGTATTACCAGTATCTTTTTTAGACAATTCACCTGCTAATTTTATTCGTTGCGCTTCACCACCTGAAAGGGTTGTGCTTTGTTGGCCTAAGGTGATATAACCCAATCCAACATCTTGAATGGTTTTTACTTTTCGATAAATTTTTGGAATATTTTCAAAGAATTCTACCGCTTCATCAACCGTCATGTTCAACACATCAGAAATCGATTTTCCTTTGTAGCGAATTTCCAATGTTTCTCTATTAAATCGTTTTCCCATACAGGTTTCACATTCCACATAAACATCGGGTAAAAAACTCATTTCTATGGTTCTAACGCCTGAACCTTCACAAGTTTCACAACATCCACCTTTTACATTGAAACTAAATCTTCCTGGTTTGTAACCACGAATCATTGCTTCAGGTGTTTGCGTGTACAAACTTCTAATTTCCGAAAAAACATCGGTGTACGTTGCTGGATTTGAACGCGGTGTTCTTCCAATCGGACTTTGGTCGATGTCAATTACTTTATCAATATGCGCTAAACCTTCAATTTTTTTGAAGGGTTGAGGTTTCTTTACCGCATTGAAAAAATGCGCGTTTAATATCGGATACAATGTTTCGTTAATTAATGTCGATTTTCCGCTTCCCGAAACTCCGGTAACACAAACTAATTTTCCTAACGGAATTTCAATCGACACATTTTTTAAATTATTACCAGTTGCACCAGATAATTTAATGGATTTTCCGTTGCCTTCTCTACGTGTTTTTGGCACTTCAATCTTCATTTTACCGTTCAAATATTGTGCGGTAATCGTATCTTCTTTCAATAATTCTTTTGGTGTGCCTTTACTGATGATTTGTCCGCCAAAACGACCTGCTTTCGGACCAATATCAATCACATAATCTGCACGTTCTATCATGTCTTTGTCGTGTTCTACTACAATTACAGAGTTGCCAATATCGCGTAAACTTTCTAATGATTTTATCAAACGCTCGTTATCTCTTTGGTGTAAACCAATACTTGGTTCGTCTAATATATACAAAACCCCAACCAATTGCGAACCAATTTGCGTTGCCAATCGAATGCGTTGTGCTTCGCCACCAGAAAGTGATTTTGAACTTCGGTTGAGTGATAAATAATTTAAACCTACGTCTAACAAAAATTGCAAGCGTGCGGTAATTTCTTTAACCACTTCAACAGCTATAACCTTTTGTTTTTCAGATAAATATTGGTCTAAATCAGCAAACCATTGCGATAATTCAGCGATATCCATTTGTACTAATTCGCCGATGTTTTTTTCGTTTAATTTGAAATATAAAGATTCTTTTTTCAAACGTGTACCTTCGCAATCAGGACAATTATTTTCGTCCATAAATTCTTTTGCCCAACGTTTAATGCTTGCCGAATCGGAATTATCGTATTGATTTTTAATGAAGTTTGAAATCCCTTCAAAATCAATTTTATAATCTTTAGTAATTCCCATGACCTTTGATACAACAGAGAATTTTTCGTTTCCTCCATACAAAATCATTTCCATGGCTTCTTTCGGAATATCCTCAATAGCATCAGTTATTTTGAAATCATATTTTTGAGCAATAATTTCCAATTGTTTGAAAATCCAAGAACTTTTATATTCACCCAAAGGGGCAAAACCACCATTTTTAATCGATGATTTCGGATTAGGGATAATTTTCTGCAAGTTTATTTCGTTTACAGTTCCTAATCCGTTGCAACACGGACAAGCGCCTTTTGGAGAATTGAATGAAAAATTATTGGGTTCCGGATTTGGATACGAAATTCCAGAAGACGGACACATTAAATTTCGACTGTAAAAGCGCACTTCTTGACTCTCTTGCTCGATTACCATTATTACATCCTCGCCATGATACATTGCAGTTTTAATACTTTCCGATAAACGTTTATCAGTATCTTCTTCGGTATCAATAGCCATTCTATCGATTACAATTTCAATATCATGTGTTTTGTATCGATCGACTTTCATGCCAAATTCTAAATCCCGAATTTGACCATTCACCCGAACTTTTAAGAATCCTTGCTTGGCAATTTGTTCAAATAATTCACGATAATGTCCTTTACGAGAACGAACAACAGGTGCTAAAATAGAAATTCGTTTTCCGTTAAAATCTTCTAAAATCAGTGACTTAATTTGGTCATCGGAATACGAAATCATTTTTTCGCCCGTATTATAACTGAAAGCATCAGCTCCTCTAGCATATAACAAACGCAAAAAATCGTAAATTTCAGTAATTGTTCCTACGGTTGATCGAGGCGATTTATTCGTGGTTTTTTGTTCAATAGCAATTACTGGCGAAAGTCCGTCGATTTTATCCACATCAGGACGCTCTAATCCACCCAAAAATTGACGAGCATAAGCCGAAAAAGTTTCGATGTATCTTCGTTGTCCTTCGGCATAAATGGTATCAAAAGCCAATGACGATTTACCAGAGCCCGAAAGTCCAGTAATTACCACTAGTTTTTCACGCGGAATGGATACGTCAATATTTTTAAGATTATGGGCTCTAGCTCCAATAATTTCAATGAATTCGTCGGGTGTATGTTGCATAATTTTAAGCAAAACGCAAAGATACTGATTTCAAAACGATTTTTATAGTAAACAAATGCGAAGAAAAATAAAAAAAGAAAGCATTAAAGTAAACGCTTTCTTTGTCTATTATTGATGTAATCGTTGATGGCTTTTTTTGTGGTTACCCAATTTCTACCTTCTTTATAAGCATCAATTTTTCCTTGCCTTGCTAATAAACTAACATATTCTTGACTGTAAGGTGTATTAGGCTCACTAACAATGCTTGTAATCGATTGATAATCTTCATCTTCATCACTTGGAATAGAAGTTAAATATATATTAACAGAACGCTCTAAAGCTTGGCACATTAATAACGTTAACTTTTGATAATTACCATTATTTGCTTGGTTTAAAGCGTCATAATATTTATTTCTATCATTTTTTAAAATGATTGCTGGCGGAAATCCTTTTCGCATGAGTAATAAATTCATAGCTAAACGAAAGGTTCTTCCGTTTCCATCAAAAAAAGGATGAATCCAAACTAATTTATGATGAAATATTGTAGCCAACTCAATATCATTCAATTGCAATGGATTTTGATTTACAAATTGAATCAATTCATCTAATAAATCAGAAACTTTATTAGCATTTGGAGGAATAAAATTTGCACCAGTAATTCTTACACCAGCGTTTCTAATTCTTCCCGCATAATCATCTTCAATTGTTCTTAATACCAAACCATGTAGCGACAAAATATCAATACTTCTAAGGATGTAATCATCATCAATAATTTGATACAAATAATTAATCGCATGCTCGTGATTTTTTGCTTCAAAATGCTCTCTTAATGATTTTCCTTTTACTGTGATACCATCTTGAAGCACCATTTGTGTTTCTCGAAGTGAAAGCGTGTTACCTTCAATACTGTTAGAATTATAGGTCCATTCAATTGAAAGTGATTCTTTAATTTTTGAAATAGCCGAATAGGGAAGTGGTCTGTTTTGATTGAGCACAGCTAGTTTATCATACAATCTTTCGAATGTTGATTGAAATTCTTTTTGATATGATAGATCAATATTCCACATGGTTTTTATATTTCAACCACAAAAGTATTAATATCGGATAAAATAAAAAAATATTTTATCCGATATTAAAATTTTTGACAATTGATTTTTGGATATTTGGTGTTGGAATTTGGAATTTTAGTTATTGGAATTTACCTTTTAATTGAACTTAATTGGTTCTTGTACTTGGCTTACTCAATTATCATAGATTTCAAGCGGAGTCTGTATTTTTCTAACACGAGATGTTTGTGGATAAAACCAAGAAAGATCCCATCTTTTAAAACAGGGAGGACTTTACAATCAGAAGTGTCAAATTTATCCATTATGGTTTCTAAGGTTTCATCGTAGAAAATGATCTCTTTAGGAGGTTGCATGATTTCCTCGACAGCGGTATATTTAACTTTAAATGCTGAAAATACAATTGGACGAATGTCATCCAATACAATTAATCCAATTAAATGATTGTCATTGTCTAAAACAGGAAAGAAATGTTCGTCTGATTCTTGAATTTTTTGCACCAATTCCTCTAAGCTATTACTCAATGAAATCGGTTGATAATCAGTTTGAATTAATTTTGAAACGTCAATAGAATTAAGAATATTGGTGTCTCTATTATCGGTGAAAACTTCGCCCTTATCGGCTAAATTTTTGATATCAAAAGAATAGGGTTCAAAACGTTTAGAAATAGCAAAACTTACCGAAGATACAATCATTAATGGAACCATTAAATTATATCCTCCTGTAATCTCTGCAATAAGGAAAATAGCTGTTAATGGTGCATGAAACAATCCGCTTAGTATTCCCGCCATTCCTACAAGCGTAAAGTTTCCAACAGGTAATTTTGATAGTCCTAAAATATTAACGAAATAAGCCACACAAAACCCTAAATAAGATCCTACAAATAAAGAAGGGGCAAAATTTCCGCCATTACCTCCAGCACCAAGCGTAAAACTAGTTGCATATACTTTAATTAGCATCGTTGCGCTTACAAACAGTAATAGAATCCATTTAGAATCTTTAAAAGTTTCAAAAAAAGTATTTTGCACTAACTTTTCAGGATTATTATCTGCTAATAGTTTAATACTTTCATACCCTTCACCAAATAAGGATGGAAAAAAGAAGATTAATATCCCAAGAATTCCAGCCCCAAAGAATGCTTTGTTAATGTAATTGAATTTTAATTTGGAAAAATAATGTTCAATTTTCCTGAAAGTTCGTGCATAATTAATGGAAACAAAACCGCTTAAAATCCCTAAAACAACATAATAGGGTAAATTATGAAAATCAAAAAATTGTACTTTTTTAAAGGAAAATAAAACATCTTCATTTAGCATTATTGTTGAAACTAATGCTCCAGTGGCAGCACTAATCATTATTGGAATGAAGGCCGTAATACTAATTTCGGTTAAAACAACTTCTATTGCAAATAATACGCCGGCAATTGGAGCGTTAAAAGCCGCACTTATTCCGGCTGCAACACCACATGCTAATAGTAAGGTTCGGTCTTTATAGCTAAGTCTGTAATTTTGCGCATAATTACTACCAAAGGCCGCTCCTGTAATGGTAATAGGTGATTCTAATCCGGCACTTCCACCCATGCCTACAGTAAACGAACTTGTAATTATTTGTGCAAACATTTGTTTTCGAGGCATAATACCACGTTTTTTTGCAACAGCATACATGATTTGAGCTGTACCTTTTTCAATGGAACCATCAAGCACTTTTTTAATGATAATTACTGTAATTATAATTCCAATAACAGGTAAAGTACTGTTACTAAAAGGTAGGTGAAAAATTTCATCAAGATTTTGAGACGATTTAAAAACCCAATGGGCAAAAGTTTTTAATACAATTACTGCAAGTGCAGAGGATATTCCTACTAACACACAAGACAAATAAATAAATTGTCGAGGTGTTAACATTGCTTTTAATAAAAAAATAAAACCCTCTAACCGTCTAAAATTCTTATATAGTATGGTTTTAAAGTAATTTCTTTTTTTTGATGACATTGTATTGTTGTATTTTTTACGAAGGTAAATTTTTAAACTGATAAATAAAACAAAATTAAAGTAATCGCAAAGCTTCTCTTGAACTTAAAGGTTTTAAGTTTGTCGATAATACAAAGTTTTTAACGCCAATAGGATTAAATCTGCTATAATCTCGTAAAGCCCAACCAATGGCTTTTTGAATAAAAAACTCGTTAGAGTGCTTATGCTTTTCGCATTCTGATTTGAGTAATTCAAAATTTGTTTTTTCTTTGTAACTCAACTGAAATAATAGCGCACTTCGGTTAAGCCACATGTTATTTGAATTAGAAAATCGTTCAATAACATTAAAGGTTTCTGATGGAAATTGTTTTAAATAACCTCCCAATAAATATTTTGCTATTGTATCAACTGAATCCCACCATGAGTTGGTTATTATAAGTTTTTCAATGAGATATATATCTTCAATAGTGTAGTTTTTTTTGAATTCTTTTACTAACAAGTCGATAGCACATATGTGAAATTCTCTTTCTTTCATATTGAATAATTCCCAAGCAATATTTCTAAAATTAGACTTAATCTCAATTTCGTGTGCAAGATATTTTGTTTTGAAAATAGTTCTTCGTTGTTCCGTTTTTATACCCAAAAAAACAAACTTATTTTTCATATATTTTTCCATTGGAATTGCTATAGTTCTATTCGATACAGCTTTATAATCATGGAAAATTGATTCACAAAATTTCATAGAGTTCAGTTATTTTTATTTTACTAGATTCTTTTAATTCTTCAAAAAATAAAGTGAATTCGTTTTCAAATTCTTTATAATTGTTTTTAAGTTCTACTACCGCTTCATGCATCGCAACTCTATGGTGTGTTTTGTAATCCATTTGTAAAAGAATTTTTTCAATTCCGGTTACTGATGCATAACTTTCAAACCAATTTTGAGCTACTAAATAAGGAACAATTTTCTTGGTTTTTTCTGGAAGCAAATCAAGATTATTTTCTAATATTTTATAAAAATTTTTCGAAAAATCGGGTAGCGAAATCGCATTATATTTTCCCCAGTTTTTCGCTAAAAAATGATCATATAAAATATCCATAATTACACCTGAATAATGACCATATTTTTCATGTAATCGATGCTTACTTTGTCTGTAAATAGGATGTGCATCAGTATAACTATCGATGTGCCGATGTAGTAAAATTCCATGCTGTAACTCTTTCTCATAATTTAGATATTGGCTCCCTTTGACGCTATCGGCCATAAAATTGCCAACTTTTATCAAATCATTTGCACCAGACAAATAAACATGAGCCAGATAATTCATTTTGGTAAATTCTTTTTGTAAATATAAAAAAAATAGTCGTGTATGTGTCACTTTGCCAACTACATCTTTTATATTTGTAGTTTAAAATTAATTTGTAAAAAATGACATTAATAAAATCGATTTCTGGAATCAGAGGAACTATAGGTGGAGCAGTAGGAGATAACTTAACGCCAGTCGATGCTGTGAAATTTGCATCGGCATACGGTTCATTTTTAAAAATAAGACACGCTTCAAAAGGAAATGAACGATTAAAAGTAGTCATTGGACGCGATGCACGAATTTCGGGACCAATGATTCATAATTTAGTCATGAATACTTTAGTTGGTTTAGGAATTGATGTCATTGATTTAGGCTTATCAACAACACCAACAGTTGAAATTGCGGTGCCACTAGAAAAAGCAGATGGTGGTATTATTTTAACCGCTTCTCATAACCCAAAACAATGGAACGCATTAAAATTACTCAATGAAAAAGGAGAATTTTTAAGCGGAAAAGAAGGTGAATTAATTTTGGAAATTGCAGAAAAGGAAGCATTTGATTTTTCTGATGTCGATAATTTGGGTGAAGTAACTGAGAATAATGCCTATATGGATATTCATATTGATGAAGTACTTGAATTACCTTTGGTTAATGCTGATTTGGTAAAAACCAAAAAGTTTAAAGTGGTTGTAGATGGTGTTAATTCTTCGGGAGGTATCATTATTCCTAATTTATTAGAACAAATGGGCGTTGAAGTGGTAAAATTATATTGTGAACCTAATGGTCATTTTCCACACAATCCAGAACCATTAAAGGAGCATTTAGGTGATATATGCCAATTAGTTGTTGCAGAAAAAGCCGATTTTGGAATAGTAGTGGATCCAGATGTAGATCGTTTAGCGTTTATTTCTAATGATGGAGAAATGTTTGGCGAAGAATATACTTTGGTAGCTGTTGCCGATTATGTTTTGTCTAAAACACCTGGAAATACCGTTTCAAATATGTCTTCTTCTCGCGCCTTAAGAGATATAACCGAAAAACATGGCGGAAGCTATCAGGCAAGTGCTGTGGGAGAAGTAAATGTAGTCGAATTAATGAAGAAAACCAATGCGATTATTGGCGGTGAAGGAAATGGAGGGATTATTTATCCATCTTCACATTATGGACGCGATAGTATGGTTGGCGTTGCTTTGTTTTTAACCTATTTAGCCGAACAAGATAAAACGGTAGCCGAAATTAGAGCAGGTTATCCACAATACTTTATGAGTAAAAATAAAATTGAATTGACGCCTCAAATTGATGTAGATAATGTATTGGCTACCTTAACAGATAAATACAAATCCGAAAATATCACAACAATTGATGGTGTAAAAATTGATTTTCCTACCGAATGGGTGCATTTAAGAAAATCAAATACAGAACCAATAATTCGTATTTATACTGAAGCGCCTTCACAAAGCGAGGCAGATGTTTTAGCAGAACGTTTTGTAAAGGAATTAAAAGAGATAGCAGGAATATAATTTATAAAAAAGAGTAACTCGGGTTACTCTTTTTTTATTCAATAAATTTAAGAATGGTTTCGATTACTGATGGATCACCAACGATTTTGAGATGTCCTAATCCTTCAGTAATAAATAATTCAGAATGTACTAAGTGTTTGTCAATATGATAGGCAGAATTAACCGAAACATCTTCGTCATTTTGATCGTGAATCACAAGAACAGGAATTTGCACCATTTGCGCTGCTTTATAGGCTGAATAATCATCCATTTCTCCTCCAAATTTGGTTTCAAAATGATCTTTTATACGCAAACCATATTCGGGTTTAAGTTTTAAATTTTTAACAAAATCATCAATAATATCTTGAATTATATCGCCACTTCCAATGGTTACCGCTTTTTTTACGACTAAATTTTGTTTTATCGCATTTAAGATCGACATTCCTCCTAAAGAATGACCAATAGCATATTCAAAAGGGCCATATTTTTGTTCCATTTCTAAAATAGACGCAATAAATTCGGGCATAATTGAAAAATTACCTTTCGATTTTCCATGCGCTGGAGCATCAAAACTATACACCATAAATCCTTTTTCAAGTAAGGCATCTGCTATTTTTACTAATTGAGTACCTCTGCCAGACCAACCATGAACTAATAAGACTTTCTTATTACTCGCCCCGTATTCATATACCACAATTTCTTTATTTATTTTTGGAACAAACAACGGAAACTGTTGGCTATTTTGATCCATTGCCAATTCTCTTTTTGGTATTTTATGGCGTATAGGAGTTGTAAATAATTTTGCAGCATACAAAGTGGCTAATTTTGTAGAAAAAGCTTGTAAAAATTGCGCAATTACACTAATTATTTTAGGGATTTTTTGGCTTGGAACCACTTTATTTGTATTTTTTGACATGCTCATTACTTTTTACGCAAATTACAATAAATTAAGGTAAAT
>CAISYO010000205.1 GCA_903889745.1 uncultured Bacteroidota bacterium
ATTGAAAAAAAACAAATATTATACTTGAATAAAAATATTAAATAAACTAATTAAATATAGCTCAAAATAGGAAAATAATGTTAAAAGAGGTTGAAAATAGAAAGCAAATTATTACCGATTACATAGGTAAGATTAATAAAGCCAGTAAGGAATTAAATAAGAAAGAACACTTTAAAGATCTTCTTCATAGACTATATCCTTCAGATGTCAAAACACAAAAAATTATTGATAAAATAAGTGCTGGATCTGAGAAGTCAGTATTAAATATTCCGCGTAATGACAGATTACATAGAGGGAGTGCCGATTCATTATTTAACAAGGTAATTATTGAATTTGAGAATGACCTTAGAAAAACCGGTGAACACGCTAAGGAACAATTAGCAGGATATTTATTGGGGCAGTTTAATTCAGGGGAAGGATATAATTTTACTTTAATTGCGACCGATTGCCTTGTATGGAGGGTTTATTCTCCAGATATAAGCCAACTGGATCAGCTTGATAATTTAAAGGAACAAGAGTTGATTTTAAATGAAGATAAAGATTCCACCTTTATTTTGACCGATAAAAATGCAGATGAATTTTATCATTGGATAGATAGATTTTTATTTAAAGAAGAAAAATTAAGAGCAACATTAAAAAGGATAGAGGATTCTTTCGGTCACAAAAGCAGCACCTTTATAGAATGCTATAGACAGATAAGCACTGTTTTTAAAGATGCAAAACTGCATGGTGAAGTGCAAGTGTCTTATGAGCAGTGGAAAAAATTTTTAAGCATTGCATATGGATCATTTGATGATACAGAAAGTGCATTTGTAATTCACACTTACTTGAGTATGTTGGCAAAGGTCTTGGCCTATGAAGTTTTAAGTAATGATGATTTTATTGATGATGAGGAAATGAGATCGATACTAAACGGTTCGATTTTTCATCAACACAATATTCGTAATTTCGTTGATAATGATTTTTACCATTGGGTGCATGGAGAAAATCATTATCCTCAACTCAAGAAAACATTTCGTTTAATTACTCAAGAAATGTCAAACTTTGATTTTAGCAAAGTCGATGAAGACATTCTCAAGGGGGTATATCAAGAATTAATTGATTTAGACACTCGACATGCACTGGGGAATATTATACACCAGATTGGTTGTGTGAACGTGTTGTTGGCGAATTCAATTTTAAAACTTCGGATAAGATTCTAGATCCTAGTTGTGGAAGTGGTTCTTTCTTAAGAGCATCTATCCATAGATTGAAGGAATTAAATCCTAAAATCACATCAGAAGAAATTAATAATTGTATTTATGGAATTGATATACATCCTTTGAGTGTTCAGATTGCCAAAACAACTGTTTTAATTGGTTTAGGACAAGATGTTAAAAAATGCCAAAAAGCCGATTCATATTAATATCATTTTAGCAAATACTCTACTTACTCCTGAAGGAGATCAAAATTTGTTTGGGGGTGAATTCATTATGCATATTGATCATGATAAGTATATAATGAATACACAACTTTTGGAAGATGTTAAACTTTATGATGATGCATTAGAAGCATGCGAAGAATTGGCTGAGCAAACAAAAAACGATAAAATTGCAAGCATATCAACGTTTGAAAACGTTCTGAAAAAACAATACAAGGCATCAGGGTTAAATGCAATATTGCTAGAGGGATATTATCAGATTTATCTTGGATTAAAAAAAGTTAAAGAAAGTGGGCGTGACAGCATTTGGAAGTTTATATTGCAAAACACTTACAAACCCTATTTTTTGTCTAATAAATTTGATTACATCGTTGGAAATCCCCCTTGGTTTACATTGAGTGAGATTAAGAATATAGACTACCAAATTACTTTAGAAACCCTAGCGTTAAAATACAATTTAAAACCGGATAAGGTTGCGGATAATCCTCACCTTGAAATTGCCGCCATTTTTCTCGCTCATTGCAGTAGTTATTTTTTGAAAAAGGAAGGGAAATTAGCGTTTGTTTTACCGAGAAGTTTCTTCAGCGCAAGTCAGCATGATAAAACCAGAAGTGGCAGGGCCCAAGGCTTTAGGTTAAATAATATCTGGGATCTAAATGATGTTGCGCCTCTTTTCCGAATTCCTAGTTGCGTATTGTTTACTGAGAATTCGAATAATTCTAAATCAAACGCATTTCCCGCAAATGGAATTGAAGGACTGTCTTTTACTGCGTCATTACCTGCACACAATTGCAATTTAAAATCGGTTAAATCAAAGTTTACAGAGAATGAAACAATGTGGTATTATTCGAAACAAGGAAGTGCTACTGCATTCACAGATGCTAAAAGAAAATCTACGAATAAAATCAATCCCTATAAAAAATTATTTAAACAAGGAGCGACAATTGTTCCTAGAACATTCTACTTCATAGAATTAACCCAAGAAATGCCTGCCGATTTTGAAGACAGAATTATTAATATCACTACATCAGATGCCGTTCAGCCAGACGCCAAGGTGCCATGGAAGGGTTTAAAATTCAACGGAAAAATAGAAAGCCAATTTGTTTTTAGAACAGCTTTATCTAAAAGTATTTTACCTTTTATTCTTTATAATCCAGACTTGGTTGTATTACCATTATTGATTGATTTTGACAAAAAAAGTGGTAAAACAATAAAGATTCAAAACGCTAATTTTTTAATGGAAAATGGTTACATACATGCTTCAAAATGGTTTACGAAAACAGAGGAAACATGGGAGACATTTAAAACTGAAAAATCAAAAAACATGTTGGCTAATGAACGTATTAATTTTCAAAGAGGTATCACCGATCAAGATTTAAATTCAGCATATGTTGTTTTGTATAATTCATCAGCGAAAGACGCAAATGCAACCGTTGTTGTGAGAGAAGAATTAGATTTGGAATTTATTGTTGAAAGCGTAACATATGTTCTTTACACTAATGATATTGATGAGGCGTATTATTTAACTTCCATACTTAATTCTGCCACACCGAATGAACAAATGAAGGATTTCCAAGCCAAAGGACTTTTTGGAGCCAGGCATGTCCACAAAAAAATTCTAGATATTTATTATCCCAAATATGATTCGACAAATAAAACTCAAAAAAAGTTAGCAGACTTATCTCGAAAAGCTCATCAAAAAGCAAAAGTATACTTAGAAAAAAATCCGCCAAAAAAGGCCTTGTCAGCGGTAATTTTGGGTAAATTAAGGTCAGATATTAAAAAACACTTGGCATCAGAAATGCAGGAAATAGATGAACTTGTCAAAAAAATAATTAATTAAAAAATATGTTAATTCCAAAATTACAAAACACATTATTTATAACCCCCCGCTCGTGAGCGAATCCTTTCGCGTTCATTGAGTTAGTTAGATGCTGAAATGAGGTTTAATATTTATATAACAATAAAAAAAGCATTTGAAAATCATTGTTTTTAAAGATGAGGTTTTTTAATAAATTAGATATATGACAACACAAGAAATAAACGAAGGAATCAAATTAATTTGTGAAACTTCGAATATTATACAAAATTGTTACGAAAGTAAACAAGCTTTAGCTGATGAAATAAATAATGCTAAAAAAGAGGATATTGAGAAATGTTGGCACTATTATGAAGACCGAAGTGGTGTTGTTGTGGATGTAAGAAAAGAACTTTTTAAATTAATTAGAGAGGGAAATATTGTCACAGCTAAACTTTTAGATGATTTAGTTGCCAAGTATAAAAAAGGAAAGGAAAATCAATTTAGAGTTTATAAAAACTTTTATACCATTTTTTATCCTGCAATTACATTTTATGGACATAGTCCATTGAGAGAGTTTGTTAAACATTTTGAAAATAAACTTATCGTTGACTTAGGATTAGAAAATGAAGTTAAAACTACATCTTTCGATTTTCAAGGGCCTAGGCAACAAGGAAGTGATAGATATTGGCTCGCTATTTATAATAAAGAGCAACAAAATCAATCTACTGGTATACAGTTTTTTATTGATTTTCATCATGGTAGTATGTCCTATGGTGTTTATAAGCATGGCAATAGAGATTATTTAAAAGAGCGAGTAGTGGTTACACCAGAAACATTTAGTTATGATGATTTGTTGGTTTATTTTAAAACCGAAGTGAATGACTTAATAAATGATTTGCCAAAATATGATAATATTACATCTATTGATTTGGGAGGTCATAACTTGTATAAAATATCTCACGGTACTTTTAAAGCTAAAAACAAATCACATGTTATTGATAGTCTGAAAGAAAATAATTGGATAACCCTTCATGAAAATACTGGTAAAGACCAATCGAGATATTTCAAAGAAGAATTACACGAGGGAGATTATGTTTATATTACTTTAGGTTCAAAAGAATTAATAGGTATTGCAAAAATTGTTTCTGAAGAATGGGATTATGTACCTTATGATATTGTTGATGCAGAAGGTTGGATGTTCAGGGAAGTTGAATTTATAAAAGCTCCTGTAAGAAAGAATCCTAAAGATTTAAAAGATTCAAAAAATATTTTTCCGAGTGGAAATAGTACATTGACTGAAATAAGGTTTAGTCAATTAGACGAGGCAAATGATAAACTGTTTAAGCCTTATTTTAATGTAGAGTTTTATAATTCAAAGATAATGACATCTTTAGAAATTAATCCGCAAAAATTAAATAATATTTTGAAACCACTAAACCAAATTTTATACGGACCTCCTGGAACTGGGAAGACGTATAATTCAATAAATAAAGCGATAGAAATAATTAATCCTGCTTTTGATTTATCACAAGATAGAAAAAAAGTAAAAGATGAGTTTGACCGTTTAGTAGGATTAGGTCAAATTGTTTTCACTACGTTTCATCAAAGTATGTCTTATGAAGATTTTATTGAAGGGATAAAACCAAAAGTAGAGGAAGATGTAAATGAAAATAAACAAGTAGTTTATGAAATTGAAGATGGTATATTTAAACAATTAGTTGAAAATGCTAAAAAAGCAAAAACAGCTTCAAAAGAAATTGTTGAAAACTATACTTTTGATGACGCTTGGAATGATTTGTTAAGTGAAGCGGAAAGCAATATAGAAAACAC
>CAISYO010000206.1 GCA_903889745.1 uncultured Bacteroidota bacterium
AATTTATTTAAATGGCGGGGCAGGCTACTGGACAAGTACCGCATTAAATGGAGGTTCTACAGGTTTAAATTTTGGAAACTATGGAAACAGTTCAACAGGAAATCCTAGTGGGGCTCCTTTTGAACTAAACAGTAGAGTTGGCGGAGCTTCAGTTCGTTGTATAAAAGATTAATAAATAACATTACATGAAAAAACTAATCACCTTATTAGCATTAGTAATTACATTAATTACAAATGCACAAGCACCACAAGGCTTCAATTATCAAGCAACGGTAAGAAACAGTACTGGTGCCGTTATTGCAAACCAAAATGTATATTTCAAGTTCAATGTGATGTTGAACTCTGCTACTAGCGTACCGGTTTTTACAGAAACGCATTATGTACCAACGGATGATTTAGGTCAAGTAAACTTAGTTATAGGAACAGGTACAGCTACAGTTGGCACTTTTTCTACCATTAACTGGGCAAGTGGTTCACATTATTTAGGCATTGAATTGAACACGGGTTCAGGCTATGTTGCTATGGGAACAACCCAATTATTGAGTGTGCCTTATGCCTTGTATGCGAATAGTTCAGGTAATACTCAAGCAGCAACACCTAATTTAGCCGATGTATTAGCAGTTAACAATGTTGCCAATAACATGCAAATTAAAAACTTGGCAGATCCAACTGATGCGCAGGATGCGGTAACCAAAGCATATGCTCAAAATTTAGTATCTCAAGTAAGCCAACTTCCATCTGGAAACAGCAATGGAGATATGTTGTATTGGAATGGAACAAATTGGGCTCATGTAAATCAAGGAGCTAATGGTCAAATATTAACATATTGTAATGGAGTTCCTAAGTGGACCACCAACGGAGTTTGTTCAACTCAAATAGGAGACAGCTTCGAAGGTGGAATTGTTGCCTATTTATTTCAACCAGGGGATTATGGGTACGATCCACTTGTGCCCCATGGAATAATTGTTGCAAATCAGGATTTACCAATTAAATACATTTGGGGACCTTGGGATCCTACTTTATACACTCAATCCTTTCAAAATGTCTCTAACGACATAGGTAAAGGAAGATTAAATACGGATATTATTCTTGCTTTAGGAGTAAATTTAAATCTAAATTTTCCAGCAGCTCAAGTGGCTAGAAGTTATACTGACGGAGTTTACAACGATTGGTTTTTACCTTCTTTAAATGACCTTACTGCAATAAAAAATAATTTAGCAAGCAACAATTTAGGAAACTTCGACACCACTTCTGATGTTGCTGGAGATCTTTCTACAGGATATTGGTCTTCAAGTGTAATGGCAAACTATGTGGGTGCCATGGCTCCTTTATTTGATCCAAACACTACGGTTATTTGCGGCTGTGCAGTTTTTGAAACCTATTATGTAAGACCGGTTAGGTATTTTTAATAGGATATCAATATTAATTTAATGAAATGTAGTTCGAACACAATTAATGATTAATGAAAAAACTTTACACCCTATTAGCATTAGTAATTACACTAATTACTTTTGCACAAGCCCCACAAGGCTTCAACTACCAAGCTACAGTAAGAAATAGTTCTGGTGATTTAATAGTTAACCAAAACGTGAATTTCAAGTTCAATATTATGTTGAACTCAGCCAGTAGTTTACCAGTTTTTAGTGAAACGCACATGACACCTACCGATGATTTAGGACATACGACAAAAACCAAAAATAATACAAAATGAAAAAAATATCTTTTACCTCACTATTTATATGTTTATTGTTTTGCGTTAATAATGTTTCTTTTGCTCAGGTTGTGGCAAATGATGAAACTTTTGATGTAGTGTATGGCACAAGTCAAATTACAGCAGGAAATTTTTTATTAAATGACACACGTAATGGCTCTCAGGCAACAACTACAAATGTTACTATCTCATTGGTGTTTTCTACTTCTACAGGTGTAAGTATTTCTGGGTCAAATATTATTGTTGCAGCGGGGACGCCACAAGGCACATATACTTTAATTTATCAAATTTGTGATATTGCCAATCCTAATGTTTGTGATACCGGTATTGTTACATTGAACACCCAACTTCAAACCTATGATCAAAATATGACTTTTGGAGGTTGTTATGGCAATGGAAATATAGTAAATGCAAATTGGTCGGGTCAAAATTCAACATTAAATGGGGTTCCTGTGGTTTTGGTTCCTTATTATACGCAGCCAGGAAATGTACTGGTCCCTGCGAATGTTGTATTAACCATTAATATTAATATGTGTAATGCTCAAATTCAACCTAATGGGGATTTCAATATTTGGTATAATAATTTTCCAAATTTTTGTCAAATTACTTATACATTATGTGA
>CAISYO010000207.1 GCA_903889745.1 uncultured Bacteroidota bacterium
AAAACATATAAAATTTGACCAGAAGTAAATGACCAAATAAACGTTCGATTATTTACAACCTAATTTTAGGGGGAGGTTAAGATATTTTTAGTAGTCTTTTAGAGTCTTTAATTGTTTGGGGGAGTATTATTTGATGTAACTCTCAATAGACTTATAATTTCCTTTTTCTTCATCTTTACTTTTACGTTTATTAACCTCACGCATCAGATAACCGCTTTTAGGTCTTGGTTTTGAATCTTTACTACCTTTTGGTCTGCCAAGTATAGTTCCTTGTGCTTTTGTTCGCTCAATGCCTTCTTTTGTCCTTTCAGAAATTAGACTTCTTTCAAATTCTGCAAAGGCTGCTAAAATTTGGAAATGTAATCTACCCATCGAACTACTGAAATCAAGATTGTCTGATATTGAGATGAATCCAATGCCTTTATCAACCAATTCTTGTATTTCAAGTATTAGTTCTCTTGATGACCTTGCGAATCTATCCAATTTATAAACAATAATAGACGAATACTCTCCATTACGAAGTTTCATTAATAGTTCTTGCTTTACCGGACGAGTTTTACGGCTACTTTCTACTTCTTCATAAAGATCATATTCCAAAGACATTTCATTTGCATATTGAATCAATCTTGGCTTTTGGTTCTCATTTGTTTGCTTTTTTGTTGAAACACGACAATACAGTGCTACTTTTTTCATATTGTTATTAATTAATTATTCCCATTTTCTATATCAACTAATTCTAAAATAGCTCTTTTTCTAATTCCAGACCCGTAAAATTTTTTAATTCTAATAACCTTTTGAGTTTTTCTGCCATTAATGTTTTTACCATAGACAGGAACACTTTGCATTAAGGCAACTATAACTTCATAATATTGGTTTACATCTATTATGCCATCTCGATGCAAAACCATAACATTGTCCACTAATGAAACTAATTTATCGATTTTAGAATACATCTCGATGGAGGGTACATATTTAAAATCGTGACCCTCAGTTAAAATTATTTTGTCTTTATAAATAGGTTTTTTGAAGCAAGAAAGGAAATTCACATCTTCTTTACTACCATATAATGCTCGCGGTCTGCTTGTATAAATTGTCATTTTTCTCATGATTTAATAGTGTTTTTTAGTGTTGTAATGTTTGTAATTGTGTAATTTAATATCTTAGCTAAAAAGCCAATGGTTAATATTCCTCCAACAGCGACAAAAGAGTAAACGGCATACTTTACCATACTACTATTGGAAATTTGCCTTTGAAGTTCTTTATTAATGTCAAAAGCAAGATTAATTTTCTTTTCTTGTTGTTCCATATTTTTTTGTTTTTAATGTTAGTACTACTAAGGTTAATCCAAAAAGTAATGTAAGTAGTATTGCTTCTAAATTTAGTTTTGTATTTGTTTCATCTATTGCACCCCCATATTCCTTTATTATTGGTTTGGGATTTAGAATGTCTTGCTTAAATAGGTCGGTTATTTTCATATTTCTTTTCGATTAATATTATTTCGTTTGTAATAAAAGTTAGCTTGTAATTGTATAGCAAAAAGCTTTTAATTCCATCTTCTTCTTCAATACCTG
>CAISYO010000208.1 GCA_903889745.1 uncultured Bacteroidota bacterium
AACTAATTCAGGAGCCATCACAGATTCAACGAATGTGTAAGCGCCAGTTTTTGGAGATTTAACCATTTTAATAGCTTTGGTTAATCTTTTTGAAGCTGTTTGTAACGTTGCTACGGTTTTCTTTGCCATGACTTATCTTATTTAATTTCTTTATGAACTGTTACTCTTTTTAAAACAGGATTAAATTTTTTAATCTCTAATCTATCTGGAGTATTTTTTTTGTTTTTAGTAGTAATGTAACGAGACGTTCCAGGAACTCCTGAAGTTTTGTGCTCTGTACATTCTAAAATAACTTGGATTCTATTACCTTTCTTTGCCATTTTGATATATATTATTGCGGATTATACAGATTTAACAAATCCGTTAGCTTTTGCATTTTTCAATACAGCAGCAATTCCATTTTTATTAATAGTTTTTAATGCAGCAGTTGAAATTTTCAACGTTACCCATCTATCTTCTTCAGGAATGTAAAAACGTTTTTTTACTAAGTTAACAGAGAATTTTCTCTTTGTTTTATTCATAGCGTGAGAAACATTGTTCCCTACCATTGCTCTTTTACCTGTAAGTTCACAAACTCTTGACATTATTATTCAGCTTTATTTCGTTATCTAAAATCAGGGTGCAAAGAAACAAAATCGATTTCATATACACAACTATCTTTTATTATTTTTTTAAAATTTCTTTATAAATGAGTTCCAATGATTTACTAACAGCCCTATCTATTACCTTTTCACGAGGTTGACCAAAATTAAATTCTTCAACAAAAACGCCCGTAGGAGTAGCAATTGCAATGAAAACAATTCCTAAATCTGCTACCGAATCTCCTTTTGCAGGACCTGCGTTTCCGGTTGTTGCAATGGTATAATCTACTTGTGTCAATTTTTGAATTCCTAATGCCATTTCTGATGCCACTTGAGCGCTGACAACGCTGAATTCATCAATTGTGCTTTTTGAAACACCTAAAACATCTATTTTGGTTTGGGTAGCATAACTTACCACACTTCCTTTAAAATAATTAGAAGCTCCAGAAACCGACGTTAGCGTTGAAGCTATTTTTCCTCCCGTACAACTTTCGGCAGTAGCTATTGTTAGTTTTTTTTCGGTTAATAATTTTCCTAAAACAACTTCAATGGGTTCGTCTTCATTGTAACCCACAATAATATCATGAATTAATTCATCAAGCATTTGAACTTGATGAGCTATTTCTGTTTGGAGTTCTTCTTTATTTGTTCCTCTTGCAGTTAATCGCAAACGAACTCTTCCAGGACTCGGTAAATAGGCTAATTTGATAAAATCGGGTAAATTATCTTCCCATTCTTCTATTTGTTCGGCAATTAAACTTTCACCCGTACCATAGGTCATGATGGTTTGATGAATAATGTATGGGCGTTCAAATTTTTGGACTAGAATAGGAATTACTTCGTTATCCATCAAATATTTCATTTCATAAGGAACACCTGGCAACGAAATAAAAACCGAATTTTCTTTCTCCATCAACATTCCAGGAGCTGTTCCCATTTTATTAAATAACACTTTTGCAGTTGAAGGAATTAATGCTTGATCACGATTAATTTGGGTAATTGGCCGTTTATAAATTCCTTCAATGATACTTTTTACATGCAATAAAACAGCTTCATTCTCAATTAAAGTGTCTTCAAAATAGTCGCAAAAAGTTTTCTTTGTAATATCGTCTTTTGTAGGACCTAATCCGCCAGTAATAATGACTACATCGGCTTTATTTTGTAGCGAATGGAATGTATCTAAAATATGCTGTTTATCATCTGAAATTGATAACATTTCGTGCGTTTCTATTCCAATTTTATCCAATGCTTTAGCAATATATGCCGAATTTGTATCTACAATTTGACCAATAAGAATTTCATCACCAATAGTAACAATTGCTGCCTTCATTTATTTGATTTTTTTTGAAATTTACAGTTTAAAATCTTTTTTAATTTCTTTAATCGCTAAATCTATTCGATCTTTTAAAGATTTGTAAACTTCTTTGATTTCTTTGCGTTTACCTTCTGTTTTTGTCCAAGTCATGATTTGCAGATTTTCTTCATAGGACATATCCATACCTAACAAATCTAATGTTGGCTTAATTTTGTGGCAAGCGGCATAGGTTCGGGTATAATCTTTATCTTCAATAGCAGTTCTAATTGATTTTATTTCAGCAGGAACTTCCTCTAAAAACAAAGTCACAATTTGCAATGCAAAATCGGTGTCGTTTTCTGAAATTTCATACACTTTTGCAAGATTATACTGTAAAGCCATATTACTTAATTTGTATCCTAAATACTGATTTTCCTTCAATAAATCCTTCTAAAACATCGCCTTCTGTTACTTTTGCTACTCCTTTAGGCGTACCCGTAAAAATAATATCACCTTTTTTTAAGGTAAAAAACTGAGACACATAAGCTACTAAAGCATCGATATTCCAGAGCATCAATTCGGTATTTCCTACCTGAGCCGATTGACCATTAGATTTCAACTCAAAGTTAATATTTTCCATTGAAGAAAATTCTTTTTTCGGTAAAAAGGCACCAATTACCGCTGAATGGTCAAATGCTTTTGCTTTTTCCCACGGTAATCCTTTTTCTTTGAGTTGGGCTTGAACATCTCTTGCCGTAAAATCAATTCCTAATCCAATTTCATCATAATATTTATGAGCAAATTTAGCATCAATGTATTTTCCTACTTTACAAATTTTAACCAATACTTCTACCTCATGATGTACATCGTTACTAAAAGCAGGAATTACAAATGGCGTTTTTTTAGGTAAAACAGCGGTATCAGGCTTTAAAAAAATAACTGGTTCCGTGGGTTTTTCGTTATTTAGTTCCGAAATATGGTCTACATAATTGCGACCGATGCAGATTATTTTCATTTTTTTTTAATTGTTGGAAGATGGAAGTTGGAAGATGGAAGCAAACTACTCCCAGCTTCTAGCTTCAAACTTCTAGCTTTTAGTATTTAACTTTCTTAATTTGATAGCGGTCAAAACTTTTTTAGTATAGAGCGGAAAATCAGCGTTTTGGATCCAGCCAAAATATCCCGGTTCTTTTTCAAAAACATCATCTACTAATGCTCCTTTATGTTTTCCAAAAGTAAAAATTTCTTTTCCTTCGTTATTTAATGCGATGAATCCTGCAAAATCGACCGATTTTTTTCGTGTAGTAAATTCAGATAATGATTTCATATCATTTTCTAAATCGGTATAGCGATCTAATTGCGATTTTAAGATTTCGTACGTTGCCATTGTATCGGCTTCGGCACTGTGAGCGTTTTCTAGCGTTTGTCCGCAATAAAATTTATAGGCTGCACTCAACGTTCTTTCTTCCATTTTATGGAAAATAGTTTGCACATCTACAGAAACCCTGTTTTTCATATCAAAATCAACACCTGCGCGTAATAATTCTTCTGCTAAAAGTGGAATATCAAAACGATCTGAATTAAATCCGGCCAAATCTGAATCTTTAATCATGTTATGCACTTGAGAGGCTAATGCATCAAAAGTGGGCTCATTAGCTACTTTTTCGTCAGAAATACCATGTACAGCCGTAGTTTGTGGCGGAATTGGAATGGTAGGATTTACTAACCAAGTTTTACTTTCTTTAGTTCCGTTTGGATATACTTTAAATATTGAGATTTCTACAATTCGGTCTCTTGCTACATCAATTCCTGTAGTTTCAAGGTCAAAAAAGCAAATAGGGCGTGTTAATTTTAATTCCATAGTGATTTTATATGTTACAAAGATAGAAAAACCCGACAGCTTTTAAAACTATCGGGTTCTCTTATGTAAATTTCTGTAAATTAAACTTCTCTATTCGGATCAAAAGCTTCTAAATATTCGGCAACACGTTTTACAAAACTTCCACCTAAAGCACCATCTACAACTCTGTGATCATAAGAATGCGATAAGAACATTTTTTGACGTATTCCAATAAAATCACCTTCAGGAGTTTCAATAACCGCTGGTACTTTTCTGATAGCGCCTAAAGCTAAAATACCTACTTGAGGTTGATTGATAATTGGTGTTCCAAAAACAGATCCAAAAGTTCCCACATTTGTAACTGTATAAGTTCCGCCTTGTGTATCGTCTGGTTTTAATTTTCCTGCTTTTGCACGATTTCCTAAATCGTTTACTGCTTTTGCCATTCCCACTAAATTTAATTGGTCTGCATTTTTAATTACAGGAACAATTAAATTTCCGTTTGGTAACGCTGCAGCCATTCCTAAATTGATGTTTTTACGTTTAATAATAAAATCACCATCAACAGAAATATTCATTCCTGGGAAATCTTTCAATGCTTTTGCAACGGCTTCCATGAAAATAGGAGTAAAAGTTAATTTCTCACCTTCTCTCTTTTCAAATGTATTTTTAACTCTATCTCTCCATTTTACAATATTTGTCACATCCACTTCAATAAACGACTGTACGTGAGCTGAAGTTTGAACCGAAGCTACCATGTAACCCGAAATCAACTTACGCATTCTGTCCATTTCCACAATCTCATCACCACCATTTACAGAAACAGGTTGGGAGTTGGAAGTTGGGAGTTGGGAGTTAGGAGTTGCTACTGGTTGAGCAACAATAGACTGAGCACTAGTTTGACTTCCTCTATTTTTGATATAATTTAATAAATCTTCTTTATTGACGCGACCATCTTTACCTGAACCTGAAATTGATTCTAATTCAGCTAACGAAATTCCTTCTTCTTTGGCAATGTTTTTTACTAAAGGCGAAAAGAATTTAAGCCCCTCAGTCCCCGAAGGGGAAGCTTGACTAACAATATCAATAATTTCGCTTACTTGATTTTCAATTTGTTGAGCAGGCTGATTTTCCACATCTGCTGTAGTTCCCCCTTGGGGGGTTAGGGGGCTTCCACCTTCAGTTTCAATAATAGCTAGTGTTTGTCCTACTTGAACGACATCATCGGTATTAAATAAAATTTCAACAAGTGTTCCAGAAACTTCAGAAGGCACTTCGCTATCTACCTTATCAGTAGCTATTTCAAGTACTGCTTCGTCCATTTCAATTGTATCTCCAACTTTTTTTAACCAGTTGGTCACAGTTGCTTCTGCAACGCTTTCACCCATTTTAGGTAATTTCAATTCAAACTTTGCCATATCTTTAAACTAAAGTTGTTTTTCTGTATTTGGTTTGCAAAAATACTAATTTTTCATTCTATTTTCATAGAAATTGATAATTTTTACAACAAAATTATTTGTCCTCTATCGTTAGAATTATTACTACCTATTAGATAATTTGAACTTGAAATATAATTCTTAAAACTCAAATTATGGTTTCTATTATTCTCCATAAAAGTAATAATTTCAGTAAAGCTGAAAGCTGAAATATCAAATATTATTTCAATATTTTTTTTACTTTGGTTCCTAAATTGATTTAAATCAGTCAAATAAGTGACTTTTTTTGATAATTTTAAATCTAATTCAGCTTTTGAAAACACAACATATTCATCAATAGTTCGCTGTTTGTTCTTCTGCTGATTCTTCTTCAAAAGACTAAAGACAAAACTTCCTACTTGCATCATCACATCAAAAAACCAAGATTTTTTAAAATGCTTTTTATAGAAAAATTGCATTGCTTCACGGAAACGTTTCATATAAGTTCCATCACGAACGGTGCTTTCACCTTTATAATGAATTACAGAAGTTTCATGAAAATAATAATTTGATTTCCCAGTTTTTAGCACCAAATAACTCAAGTCGATATCATCTGAATACATGAAGCAATTTTCATCAAAACCACCTACTTCCAGATACAATTCGCGTTTCATCAACATAAATGCTCCAACCAAAATATCAACTTTTCCAGATTGATTTTCAGACAAATGTTGAGCGTAATATTTTCCGAAGTAATTCGAAATTTTATATAACCCAAAGATTTTTGTAAATGCCACCCAAGGCGTTGGAACACCGCGTTTGCTTTCGGGAAGAAAATTGCCGGTACCATCTATCAATTTACAACCGATAATGCCCAGTTGGGAATTTGGAATTTGGAATTTGGAATTTAAAATTTTCGCAAAAGTATCTTCTGCAACAACGGTATCTGGATTCAAAATACAAATATATTTGCCTTTCGCTTGAGCAACTCCGATGTTATTTCCTTTTGGAAAACCTAAGTTTGTTGCATTTTCAATAAGTTTGATATTTGGAAATTTATCCTTCATCATTTCGCAACTATCATCTGACGAAGCGTTATCAACGACAATTATTTCACTATCAATTCCTTCTAAAGCGTTTTGAACACTTAGAATGCATTGTTCTAAAAAATATCGGACGTTGTAATTGAGAATTATGACGGATAGTTGCATTATAATAGTTTGATTAAATCATCTGGATTTCTTAAATTATTCCAAAACAATAATAACTCAATCAGACTTAAATCTTTATTTATTTTGTAAAACAATTTTGTTTGTTCGGATATTGATAAAGAATAAACATTATCGGATTTAAAATTCCCAATTGTTGGATGAATAGATAGTCTTGATAACTCATTTTCAACTAAACTTTCAAATTTATTTACTTCATAAATATTCCACTTTTGCAATATAAATTGAGCTTCCTCGAAAAAGGAAACTTCAGCATTAAAAGTCCATTCAATTTTGTAAATCATTTCTGCAATGGAAATTTTTCTCTAAATCGTTTCATTACTTCTTCATGTGAAGATGTTTTACCATCTTCAATTTCTTTGATAGATTTTTCAAGTAATTGAACCAAAACAGGATGCAATTCTTCAGAAGTTACTTCATTAGTTGGAGTTACTTCATAAGTTTCTGTTGGTTCTTCTATTCTATTTTTCTTTTTGGAAGTCATAAAAATGCATTTTCACAAAGTTAAGAAATAATCTATAATCTTTAGATACAATAACCTATTTTTGCACCTATCAATTTTCAAATTAACAATGAACTACCTATCAGTCGAAAATATCTCTAAATCTTATGGCGAACGTATTCTATTTAAAGACGTTTCGTTTGGCATTAATAAAGATCAAAAAATAGCTTTTATCGCTAAAAATGGTTCGGGAAAAACCACCATTATGAACATGATTAATGGCTTAGATGAACCCGATACAGGTCAAGTGGTGATTCGAAAAGAGATTAACATGGCATTTTTGTCGCAAAATAATAATTTGCAAGACGAATTAACCATTGAGGAAAATATTTTTGCTTCGGATAATGAAATTTTGAAAATAATTGAACGTTACGAGAAAGCTTTAGAAAATCCGAATGACGAAGAAGCGTATCAAAGAGCTTTTGATGATATGGACCGCCACAACGCTTGGGATTTTGAAACGCAATTCAAACAAATTTTGTACAAACTGAAGTTGGAAGACTTGAAAATGAAAGTCAAAAACATGTCGGGTGGACAAAAAAAGCGTTTGTCATTAGCCATTATTTTGATTAGCAAACCCGATTTATTAATTTTAGACGAACCAACCAATCACCTTGATTTAGAGATGATTGAATGGTTAGAAGATTATTTTGCTAAAGAAAATATTACGTTGTTTATGGTAACGCACGACCGTTTTTTTTTAGAACGTGTTTGTAACGAAATCATTGAATTAGACAACGGAAAAATATACCAATACAAAGGCAATTATTCCTATTATTTAGCCAAAAAAGAAGAACGCTTGGCTTCTGAAAATGCGAGTATTGACAAAGCACAAAATTTATTCGTAAAAGAATTGGCTTGGATGCGTCGTCAACCCAAAGCAAGAACTACCAAATCAAAATCGCGTCAAGATGATTTTTACGTGATTAAAGAAAAAGCTGAAAGCCGAAGAAAAGAAAATGTTGTGGAGCTCGAAATTAACATGGAGCGCATGGGAAGCAAGATTATCGAAATGGTAAAATTGAACAAAAACTTTCCTGACCGAACCATTTTAAAAGATTTTAGCTATTCCTTTCAACGAGGTGAACGCATTGGAATTATTGGTAAAAACGGAACAGGGAAATCTACTTTCTTAAATATTTTAACGCAAACCTTGCCACCTGATTCGGGCAAAGTAATTATTGGCGATACGATTAAAATTGGCTATTACACTCAAAGTGGCATCAACCCAAAACCTGGACAAAAAGTCATTGATATCATCAAAGAATATGGCGAATATATTCCGTTAACGAAAGGAAAAATCATTTCGGCTTCGCAATTATTGGAACGCTTTTTATTTGATGCGAAAAAACAATACGATTTCGTAGAAAAACTAAGTGGTGGCGAATTGAAACGTTTGTATTTATGTACGGTTTTAATTCAGAATCCGAATTTCTTAATTTTGGATGAACCAACGAATGACTTAGATATCGTTACCTTAAATGTATTGGAAAGTTTCTTATTGGATTTCCCAGGATGTTTATTAGTGGTAAGTCACGATCGCTATTTTATGGATAAAATTGTGGATCACTTATTTGTGTTTAGAGGCGAAGGCGAAATTGAAGATTTCCCAGGAAATTATTCAGATTTTAGAGCTTATGAAGATTCGGCAGAACCAAAAGTTTTACATTCGGTAAGTACTGAAAAAACAAATTGGAAAGTAAAACAAACAGCTTCAACAGGTTTGAATTTCAACGAGCAAAAAGAATTCAATAAATTAGAACGCGAAATCAAAGATTTAGAATACAACAAAAAACAAATCGAGCAAGAATTCGCCGACGGAAAAGTTGCTGATGATAAGATTGAAGCGAAAGCTAATGAATTGCAAAAAATCATACAATCTATAGAAGAAAAAGAAGAGCGTTGGTTTGAGTTGTCTAGTAAAATGGAATAAAGTTTCACAATTTAACATCACGTTTTACACAAAGTTCCACTAAGTTTTTTTCTTATAAATTCTTTGTGTTACTTTGTGCTAAACTTTGAGAAACTTAGTGCTACAACAAATTAAATCATATATAAAATTCCTTTTCCATTCTAAAAACGAACATGGAGTACATTCGCCATTTGTGTATGATTTGGTTACGAATTGTTTTTATGCTTCCGAGTTTCCTATTGAAAATTCAACTTATCCTTCAACCAACAAACTTATTTTAAAAACAATACACTACTTAAATTTAAAGAATTGTGTGCGTTTTGATGTTCTAGATGAATTACCTACAACAATAGATGGTTTAATTGTTTCAAGTATTTCTTTAAATGATTTTTCGATTGAGAAAATAATTCCACTTTGTAAAAATGAAACCTGTATTTTTATTGAAAACATTCATCAAACCAAAGCAAATGAAAAAATTTGGAAGCGGTTACATCAGCAGGAAACTATTACCTGCAGTATCGAAACCTTTAATTTAGGCTTATTGTTCATCCGAAAAGAACAAAAAAAAGAACATTTCATCATCAATCCGAATAAAACAATAACTTCTCGTATTTTTGAAAGAATTCGATTTAAATTGTAACAAATAGCTACTTTATTCTACTTATTACTAGAATCAGAATCAAAAACTTCTGAAATCATCATTTTTTAATCATCATTCGACATTCAAAATGGCAGATTCATTAATCAAAATAACCAATATCAAAAGAGATTTCCCGTTAGGAAACGAAATCGTGTATGTGTTAAAAGGCATCGATTTAGAAATCAAGAAAGGAGAATATGTTGCATTGATGGGGCCTTCGGGTTCTGGAAAATCGACTTTGATGAACATTTTAGGTTGTTTGGACACGCCAACATCTGGAACTTACATTTTGAACGGAAAACATGTGAGTGAAATGCAAGACGATGAATTGGCTGGAATTAGAAATAAAGAAATTGGTTTCGTTTTTCAAACGTTTAACTTAATGCCCAGAACAACCGCTCTAGACAATGTGGCTTTACCGATGGTATATGCTGGGTTTTCAAAATCGGAACGCATAGAAAGAGCTACCGAAGTATTAACGCAAGTAGGACTTGATGACCGAATGGATCACAAACCCAATCAATTATCTGGAGGACAGCGTCAACGTGTAGCGGTGGCAAGAGCTTTGGTAAACAAACCTTCTATCATTTTAGCGGATGAACCTACGGGAAACTTAGACAGTAAAACTTCGGTTGAAATCATGAATTTATTTAACGAAATTCACACCAACGGAAATACCGTTATCATAGTAACCCACGAAGAAGACATTGCCGCTTATGCACATAGAATCATTCGTTTACGGGATGGAATTATTGAAAGCGATACGCTAAATCCGAATATTAAAAAGTAATTTAAAACATAACTATTTTTAAACCTGACAAGATGTTGATTCCTGTCAGGTTTTTTCTTTAAATCCTTTTCAAATTATTACCTTTGCCTCAAAATTGCCAAAATGACTTTTTCCGATTACACAAAAGAATTTTCGTATAACCTAAAACTCGCCTACCCTATTATTTTAGGAATGTTAGGTCATACAATTGTGGGAATAGTCGATAATATCATGGTTGGAAAATTAGGCCCAACCGAATTAGCGGCTGTATCACTAGGGAATAGTTTTGTATTCATTGCAATGTCTTTGGGAATTGGTTTTTCAACCGCAATTACACCTTTAGTTGCCGAATCAGATGGAAAAAATGATGTGGCTGGTGGTCGATCGGCATTTCATCATGGATTATATTTGTGTACTATTTTAGGAGTTGTTTTATTTACTTTAATTTTCTTTTCGAAACCATTAATTGCATACATGGGTCAGCCAGAAGCTGTGGTAGAAATGGCTAAACCTTATTTAGATATTGTCGGTTTTTCGTTAATTCCGTTAATTATGTACCAAGCGTACAAACAGTTTGCCGACGGTTTGAGCGAAACTAAATATTCAATGTGGGCGACTATTATTGGAAATTTAACCAATGTGGTGATTAACTATTTTTTAATCTACGGAATTTGGATTTTTCCAAAATGGGGCATCGTTGGAGCCGCCGTTGGAACTATCGCTTCTCGTTTTGTAATGTTGGGCTTTATGCATTACATGATGAATTTAAAACCAAAGTTTCATCCTTATTTTAAAGGATTTAGCCTAAAAGAAATCAAAAAAGAGGTCAACCAAAAAATCATAAAAATTGGAATGCCTTCTGCTATGCAAATGTTCTTTGAAGTAGCATTATTTACAGGTGCCATTTGGTTATGTGGAATGATTGGCACTACAAGTCAAGCAGCAAATCAAATTGCTTTAAGTTTGGCTTCTCTTACTTTTATGTTTGCGATGGGATTAAATGTTACAGCGATGATTAGAGTAGGCAATCAAAAAGGACTGGGAGACTATCAAACACTCCGAAAAGTTGCCATATCCATTTTCTTGTTAACCATAGTAATTGAAATTGTCTTTGCCCTATTATTTGTCGTTTTACACACAACGTTACCCTATATTTTTGTGGATATATCCGACTTAAAAAATCTTACAGAAAACATAGAAGTCATTGCAATTTCAGCCAATTTATTATTAGTTGCAGCGGTTTTTCAAATTTCTGATGGTTTACAAGTAGTTGTTTTAGGAGCACTTCGTGGCTTGCAAGACGCGAAAATCCCGATGTATATTACTTTTGTAGCGTATTGGGTTATTGGTTTTCCTGTATCTATTTATTTGGGATTAGAAACAGAACTAAAAGCGGTTGGTGTATGGATTGGACTTTTAGCCGGATTATCCGCTGCTGCATTATTTTTGTATATTCGCTTTAATTACTTGACAAAAAAATTGATTAAAAATTAATAACGTACAGACAAGTGATGACTTGTCTCAACTAAAAATAAAAACATGAACTTACCTAAATTTGTAATTGGAGACAACACCGATTTTCCTGAAGATATTTTTGTAATCCATCTAGAATATCCACGATTTGTAATCAATTTAAAAGACGACGAAGTAGAATTTTTAGAAGACATTGAAGAAGAAGATGAAAAAGAATTAGAATCTGAAATGGAACATTTAATTACTATTGCAGGAGAATTTTACGACAGAGAAATTGAACGTTACGAGCAGGAATAATTTTTGAATGTTATACCCGTAGCGACAACTCAATGACTTGTAGCTACAATATTATTTTTTAAAATACTTTTCCAACAAACTCATAGCCGCTGCAAAAGGTGATAATTCATTATTTTGCACGGCTTTTTTGTTTTCATCTAATAGTTGACTAACATTCGGATGATTATAAAAGTGCGATTTCAATTGTTCGTTTATCGTTTCCATCATCCAAAATTGGTTTTGACTTTGCCGTTTTTCTTCGAAATAATGATTCGCTTTTACCCATTCAAAATACTCGGAAATTATTTCCCAAATGGCATCAATACCCGTTTTTTCATAAGCACTACAAGTGGTTACTTTTGGCATCCATCCCGATGATTTAGCTGGAAATAAATGCAATGCTCTACTAAATTCAGTTTTCGCTAATTTGGCTTTTGCAATATTATCACCATCTGCTTTATTGATTACAATGGTATCGGCCATTTCCATAATACCACGTTTAATGCCTTGTAATTCATCACCAGCGCCAGAAATTTTCAATAACAAAAAGAAATCAACCATACTGTGAACGGCGGTTTCACTTTGCCCTACTCCTACGGTTTCAATTATAATCGTGTCAAAACCACAAGCTTCACACAAAATAATAGTTTCACGAGTTTTTCTGGCAACACCACCTAATGTATCACCCGAAGCGCTTGGTCGGATGAAGGCATTTTCATCTTTTACTAACTCTTCCATTCGGGTTTTATCGCCTAAAATACTTCCGTGACTAATGGACGAACTTGGATCTACCGCTAAAACAGCCACTTTCTTTCCTTTCGAAGTTAAATAGGTTCCGAAACCTTCTATAAACGTACTTTTTCCAACTCCAGGAACGCCAGTAATTCCTATACGAACCGAATTATTTGCATGAGGCAAACAACCCTTTATAACTTCATTCGCTTTAGCTAAATGTTCAGGATTGGTACTTTCGACCAAAGTAATAGCGCGACTTAAAGCAGTTTTATCGCCTTTCAAAATTCCAGCAATCAATTCTTCAGCCGAAGGTTGTTTTCTTCGAGATTGTTGAATTTGTTGAGCAACAACACTACTCACGACTTCGGGTTGTTCCACGCCGTGAATTTCAGTAAGTGCAGATTTTTTATTACTTTTACTCAAGAAAAAAAGTTTTATTTTGTAAATGTAGCAAATTTTATCCATTCAAAACTAATGAATTTAAATCCTGAAATACTTTCTGAACTTGAAAAAATTGTTGGTCCATCCTATATTTTTACCGATGAAGCTACTCGTAGAACCTATGGCCAAGACGAAACAGAAGATTTGAGTTTTCCACCTCAGGCAGTGGTAAAACCAGCTAATACAGAAGAAGTAGCCCAAATTTTAAAAATTTCAAACACGTATAAAATTCCTACTGTTCCTATTGGAGCACGTACCGGTTTAAGTGGCGGTGCTTTATCCATTTTTGGAGGCATTGGAATTTCAATGGAACGATTTAATAAAATCATTGAAATTGACGAACAAAATTTACAAATTACAACCGAACCAGGAGTAATTACTCAAGTTTTGCGTGAAGCAGTTGCCGAAAAAGGACTTCTTTATCCAGTAGACCCGAGTAGTATGGGAAGTTGTTGGATTGGTGGCAATATTGCCGAAAATTCGGGTGGTGCAAGAGCCTTAAAATATGGCGTTACCAAAGATTATGTATTGAATTTAGAAGTGGTTTTGCCAACAGGAGATGTTATTTGGACTGGAGCTAATACCTTAAAAAATTCGACAGGATACAATCTAACGCAATTAATGGTGGGTAGTGAAGGCACTTTAGGAATTGTCACTAAAATTGTACTCAAATTAATCCCTCAAAATAAACATAACGTATTATTATTAGTTCCCTTTTATAAAGCCGAACAAGCGTGTGAAGCAGTTTCGGCTATTTTTAGAGCAGGAATTGTACCTAGTGCATTGGAATTTATGGAACGTGATGCGATTGATTGGACATTGAAATTTGTTGACGGATTAAATGTGACAGTGAACGATAATATTCAGGCGCATTTATTAATCGAAGTTGACGGCAATTATCCTGAAGTATTAATGCAAGAAGCGGAGCAAATTTTATCCGTAGTTGAGCAATTTGAAATCGATGAAGTGTTATTTGCAGATACCGAAGAACAAAAAAACGCCCTGTGGAAAATGCGTCGTTCTGTGGCGGAAGCTGTAAAAGCAAATTCGATTTATAAAGAAGAAGACACGGTTGTACCAAGATATGAATTGCCAAAATTATTAAAAGGCATCAAAGAAATCGGAACAAAATATGGATTTCAATCGGTTTGTTATGGCCATGCAGGCGATGGTAATTTGCATGTAAATATCATCAAAGGCACAATGACCGATGATAATTGGAAAACCGAAGTCCCTAAAGGGATTCGTGAAATATTTGAATTAACCGTTAGTCTTAAAGGAACTTTATCTGGTGAACACGGCATTGGTTTAGTACAAAAAAACTATATGGATATTGCATTTTCAAAAGTACATTTAGAATTAATGGAACGCATTAAAGCCGTTTTCGATCCAAATAACATATTGAATCCTGGAAAAATTTTTCCTGATGCTACAAATTAATTACTAGCCAGGAAGTCTGCCAAATTCACATCCGCATTTTTAAACGTTGGCGCTTGTTCAATAATACTGGCCACTCGTTTTTTGTTTAATTTCATTGTGATGTCAGCTTCAGTAGTAAATAGTAGTGCCGATAAAAACGGGTTATTGATGTGCGGAATTAATTCGGATTCTAAATCTTCCAAAGCACAGATTTTTACCAATTCTTGCTTTTCGGTAGTATAAATTTTATAGGTCAACGAAAGTTTTAAGACATTGTCTTCCACAATGGTTTTTACATAAATGTTTTGCAATTCGGGTTTTCCAACGGTTTTAGCCAACGTTAATTTAGCAAAAGTACCAGCTGCGATACTAGCCCTAACTTGGTTAAAAAATTCGGTGTAAATGATGTTATTTGTTGGAATTGTTTGCATTTTTAGAAATTTTATCAAATATAAAAAATCCCCAACTACTTTCGGTAATTGAGGATTAGTTTATTTTAAAAATGAATTATTCATTAACCACAACCCATTCACCTGAAGCAATCATGCTTTCAGCTTTTTTGTATTTCATGGTTTCGCTTTTTCCACTCATAACGTGTTTGATAGTTACGGTGTCATTACGATTAATTTTTGGTGTTTCTCTGGTAATGGTTTCGGTTACTGGCGGTCTTTGGCTTGCCATTTCACCCGCTCTTCTTGATTCACTTGCTGCATCATCTCCATCTAAATCTTGTTTAGATTCGGTATAATTTTGTTTTTGACGCACTTGTTTTGCTTCATGAATATCCGATGGATTTTGTGAAGGTAAATTTCCTTTGAATAAGAAAGAAATAACTTCTTTATTTACATCGTATATCATTTTTTTGAACAAATTGAAAGCTTCAAACTTGTAAATTAATAAAGGATCTTTTTGTTCGTGAACCGCTAACTGAACCGATTGTTTCAATTCGTCCATTTTGCGTAAGTGCTTTTTCCAAGCTTCATCAACAATAGCTAACGTGATGTTTTTTTCAAAATCAGTCACTAATGTTTTTCCTTCAGAAGTATATGCTTTTTCTAAATCGGTAACTACATTTAATGATTTGATTCCGTCTGTAAACGGAACGATAATTCGTAAATATTGACCGTTATTATTTTCGTATACATTTTTAATTATTGGTAACGCTTCGGAAGCATTTCTTGCAATTTTATCGTTATAATGATCTAAAACTGCTTTATAGGTTTTACCAGTAATTTCTCTATCCGATAATTTTCCAAAGTCAGCCTCTGAAATTGGCGAACTAATTGAAAAATAGCGAATTAATTCAAACTCATAGTTTTTAAAATCTCCCGCTAATTTGTTTTGTTCCACAACTAATTCGCAAGTGTCATACATCATGTTGGCGATGTCCACTTTTAATCGTTCGCCGTGTAAGGCGTGGCGTCTTCTTTTATAAACTACTTCTCTTTGTGCATTCATCACGTCGTCATATTCTAACAAACGTTTACGCACTCCAAAGTTGTTTTCTTCGACTTTTTTCTGCGCTCTTTCGATCGATTTTGTCATCATAGAATGTTGAATTACTTCACCTTCTTTTAGACCAATTCTATCCATCACTTTTGCTACTCTTTCCGAGCCAAATAAACGCATTAAGTTATCTTCAAGCGACACGTAGAATTGTGAACTACCCACATCTCCTTGACGACCTGCACGACCTCTTAACTGACGGTCTACACGACGTGAATCGTGACGTTCTGTTCCAATAATTGCCAAACCACCTGCTTTTTTAACTTCGTCAGATAATTTAATATCGGTACCACGACCCGCCATATTAGTTGCAATGGTTACTACTCCTGGTTTTCCAGCTTCAGCAACAATTTCAGCTTCACTTTTATGCATTTTAGCATTCAATACATTGTGTTGAATACCTCTTATTTTTAACATTCGGCTTAATAATTCTGAAATCTCAACCGAAGTGGTTCCAATAAGCACCGGGCGACCTTCTTTTGAAAGCTCAACAACATCTTCAATAACGGCGTTGAATTTTTCACGAACCGTTCTATAAATCAAATCTTCTTTATCTTTTCGAGCCATCGGTCTATTTGTAGGAATTTCCACAACATCTAATTTGTAGATTTCCCAAAATTCACCTGCTTCAGTAACTGCCGTTCCGGTCATACCGCCTAATTTGCTATACATACGGAAATAATTCTGTAAAGTAATCGTTGCAAAAGTTTGGGTTGCCGCTTCAATTTTTACATTTTCTTTAGCTTCAATAGCTTGATGTAAACCGTCTGAATAACGACGACCATCCATAATACGACCTGTTTGCTCA
>CAISYO010000209.1 GCA_903889745.1 uncultured Bacteroidota bacterium
GATCAAGTGAATACTTTAAGATTAAAAGCGTTTCATTCTGGAGACATTCGTTTGGATAAAAAATGGAACTATAAAAAAACCACTTTTGATTTTTATATTGATATACAAAATTTCTATGCATCCAAAAGTACTGGATCACCTCAATATACTTTTAAAAGAACAGATGATAATGCCCGTTTCTTAAGTACCAACGGAAAGCCTGTACAAACAAATGGCAGCAATGCAATTCCTTATTTATTAGAAAACGCCGAAGGTACTTTAATACCAACCATTGGATTCATCATTGAATTTTAGTTGGTTTGATTTAACTTCATCTAACCTTTATTAAATTGTATATCAAATCCGCTATGAAAAATCTAGATGCCATTGTGCCCGAATTGGCTACGTATATTCCAAATTATAATCAATCCAATACAGCGATCTCAGAAGCGTCTATTGGTTGGCATATAGAACATTGCTTACTAGTGATTAAACAAATCACATCGACTGTGGCGCAGTCAGACCCTAAGTTGTATAAAAGCAAATTCAATTTTGCACGTTTTTTTGTCTTTTTATCAAAGACCATTCCAAGAGGAAAAGCCAAAGCACCTAAAGTGGTGATTCCTGCCAATGAAATTACATTAGAAACATTACAAGAAAGTTTAAAAAACACCTATCAGGCCATCACTTATTTAAAAGATTGTGAGGAGCTTCAATATTTTATGCATCCTTTTTTTGGACAGCTTAATAAAAAACAAACCATCAAACTTCTAGCAATTCATACCGAACACCATTTAAAAATCATTAGAGACATTTTAAAATAGTTCTCAGAAATTTTTAATTGAGCGCAATTAGTATTATAACCTTAAATTAATTTTGTAAAATCAGCTATCCAATGATTTAGTTTTCGTTAAATCCTGTGATGCATTTAATAAAGTCTTCCTCCTTCTTAATTTTCAAATTATTTTTTTGTAGAATACTTTGAAGCTTTGTTGCATCTGCTTTATAGAGACTCAATAGGTCCTCATTGGACTTTGGTGCTTTTTTCAAACTCAATGATTGATCATACAAGAATAATCTAGGAAATTGCTCAATGGTTCTTAACATCGTCGCACTGCTATATGGTTTTTCTTCGGTGTCTTGAATAAAAAAATATTTAAGCAAACTAACTTTTCCTTTTGCAAGTACTTGGTAGATTGTTTTATGATTTTGTTTTTCATAAACAGGAAATCCATATTCAAAAAAAAGTAATTCACCATTTTTATTCAACTCAACTTGTTTGATGGCAGGTAATACAGCTAGTTCTTTTCCCTCGGGTGTTTTATAAATCACTTCATTGCTTAATAAATTAATTTTAATAAGTACATTTTCATAACGTTGACCAGTTGCCAATACAATACTTGCTGGTAAAAATTCAGGATCAAAAAAAGGAGATCCATAATTTTCCATGTCTACTCCAAGATTCACCATTTTGCCATTGCCATCCATCGTAATGATAACAGATTGACCTATGTCTTTCAAACTAAAATTATTTAAAGTTTGAGCTTGTGTTAAATGACTGATAGATAGGATGCTACAAAAAAATAGACACGTCAATAAATGTTTCATGATAGGGATTTGTGATTTAAAAGTAAGATTAATTCATCTAAGGGCATCTTCTTAAGCTATTTTATACCTAATACCTTATAAATCATCTATTTAGACCTTTTTTTAAGTAAAAGTATATAGTTTATATACATATTAAATCTTTCAATAATAGATATTTAAATGATTTATAAACTAACATTTGTTGCGCCTCATTTTATATTTTTTGTTAGTTTTTAGTTACGAAATTGTTAAATCTTCATTATATTCGTCTGCTAAAGGAATGATTTTTACCGCTTATCACAATAAGCTTTTGAACATCCTTCCTTTTCCAGAAAAATTTTAATTACAAAACAAAACAACATGACTAAAAAAATCATTGTAAGTGTTTGTGCTTTTTTAATGACCATCATGGTCGGTTTCGCACAAACAGTTACTATAACCGGAAAGGTTATTGATGAAAAGAATGATCCTGTTGCCGGAGCTAGTGTGCTTGAAAAAAGCACATCTAAAGGGGTGAGTGCCGGCAATGATGGTACATTTACTATTTCAGTAAAAAAAGGAGCTACTTTATTGGTTTCAGCTTTAGGCTTTGAAAGCAAGCAAGTATCTGCGAACAACGCTAACATAACAATCGTTTTGACTTCTGATGTGAAGGCTTTGAGCGAGGTGGTTGTAACAGGTGTTGGTGCAGCTACAAGTAAAAAGAAGTTAGCGGTTGCAGTTGAATCTGTAAACCTTGCTGGCCAAGTTAAAGTGCCTACTGGTGATGTTGGTCAACAATTAGTTGGTCAAATTGCTGGTGCTCAAATTAGCAGTACCAACGGTAATCCAGGTCGTCCTTTACAAATCTTATTAAGAGGTATTAACTCTGTACAAGGCGGAACTTCACCAATGATCTTGATCGATGGTATTGAAGCACGTGGTACAAGTTTAAACTCTATTGACGTAAACATCATCGAAAGAGTAGAGGTAGTACAAGGTGCTGCTGCTGCATCTTTATATGGTGCGCAAGGTGCGAATGGTGTAATCCAATTATTTACTAA
>CAISYO010000210.1 GCA_903889745.1 uncultured Bacteroidota bacterium
ATACATTTGAAGAGATGAAGTTGATAATGTTGTAATATTTTGAACTGTTTTATTGGCAGTTAAGTCATTACATTCATTTGATAAATCTGGCACACCATAATCGTCCCCATTTACACAACTTGATAAAGTTGCTAAAATTACTGTTGTTACTATTAATTTTATATTTTTCATAGCTGTTAATTTTTAGTGATTTTAACATTGTCAACTTCCCAAGTCATTGATGCAGAAGATGTTGAAGTATATTTGAAAGCTACATATACATTTCCGCCAACAAAAGAAGAAACATCAATAGCACCAGAATTTGTCCAAGTATAAGAATTTGAAGCATCTAAAGTTGCTGATAAATTTGTCCAAGTTGCATTGTTAGGATCGCCACCAGCATAATTTGAAGATATTTTTACCTCTAACACGTTTCCTGTAAATCTTGAAGCAGTTTGAAAAGATAAACTTGCAGCAGTTAGTCCGCTTAAATCAATTGCAGGAGAAATTAACCAATCTTCATTTGCGTTGTTTGTTCCAGAATAACCAGACATTTTTGCACAATTTCCAGGATTGCCATATTGTGTATCAAGCGTCCAGACTTGCGCACCAGTAGCACTGTATTTTGTCCAATTTGCCCAATCTGTTTCAAAACCATCTGTAAATGCATATTCATACACCGTAGGAATCACATAATCGTCATCTCCTACACAGCTTGTTAGAGAACTTGTAACAAGCCCTAACAAAAATATTGTTTTTAAAAATTTTATTTTCATTGTATATTTTTTTAGAAGTTGATGTAGAAGTTAACGAAGAAAGTTCTTCCGTATCCATAGAAATATTTAGAACCAAAAGATGGTGTTCCGTTAGCCTGATCAGCTTGTAAATCAGGGAAAGTCGCTTTTCTAGATTGCTCAAATCCACCTGTTTTGTACTGAATATCAAATACATTATTTACAGAGGCAAAGAAACCTACTGTATTTCGGTTTGCTTTGCTAATTCTCCACGATTTTCCTCCTGTCAAATTAACCAATGTAAAACTATCAAATTTTTCTTGTTTAAGAATAGCTCTAACGGTTTCTGGAGTAGCACCACTATAATTATCGCCTGTTGCACTATCGATACTAAAATTATCGGTTCTTAGAATGTTAGCAAAATCAACATAACTGTTAGCTAAATAGTTAACATTTGCGCCGATCCACCAGAAATTAGGATCTCTATATTCTAATCCAAAAGAAGCAGCTGTTTGTGGCATACCTGGTTGGTGATAATTTTTGATGTACACGGTTCCAAAATCAGTTAATGAATTGTTTCCGGCAGCAGCTAAAGCATCATCATTTGTTTTTAATCTTGCATTGTCTGAAAAGATATATTGCCCGTATGAAGCAGCAGCAGTTGCTTTAATGGTTGAAGTAATATTATATTCTAAACCAAGCTCTACACCCATATTTTGTTTGTCAATTCCAGATACGATTTCACTTACAAAAGTGTCTTCGTCTCCTCCATCATCGCTTCCAATTCCTTCTCCGTAAAAGAATGAAATTTCAGTAGCATCTTGAATTTTTGTGTAAAAACCAGTCAAACGAGCTTTTACCTTTGGTGTTTTTAAGATGTAACTTGCATCTGCACTGGTAACTCTTTCGCTTTGAAGATCTGGAGTAATTACATTGTTAAGTCGTGCATTAGAAAAAGTATTTCTTAAACTTGGTGCTTTAGTTTGATATAATCCGTTGAAATCAAAATAATTTCTTCCGTTTAATTTATAGGTTAAGCCTCCTTTAAAACCAAAGTTTTCAAAAGTGATGCTATTTCCTTTTCCATATGAATTATCGGCATAGATTCCATTTTTATATAAACCTTCTCTTTGATATTCTGTTCTAGAGAAGTTTTGTGCTAAATAAAAATCAACTTTGTCATATGTAAATTTAAATTGAGTAAAACCGTCAAAAGTTAACGCATGTAACAAATAGTTGTAACCATACGATTGATTTTCGCCTATTTGTCTGTTCGGATTATTTAAATCAGATTGACCTGCATTTCCTGAATAAAACGGATCAATATCAAGGAAATATTGACCTCCCATAAGATCAAGTAAATTTTGGTGATTGTGTGAACGTAATTTTCTCACATTAACCCCAGCATTTAATACAATATTGTCTGATAAACTTGAATTTAAAATAGAATTGGCATTCAATAAATTATCATCTGTTCGGTCTTCATATAACACATAAACGCTTCTACCAGGGAAGGCACTATTTTGATTGGCGATATACATTGCATTCCAGTCGATTTGACTATTTGCTCTAAAAGTATCTCCTATTTGTGTTAATTGTCCTTCCGTATATCCTCCTAAGTTACTGAAATAACTTGGTAAATTTTTATAATAGGTTGGATCTGGATTATTTCCTAATTGAAAATCTAATCTAGAATTTCCAATAGTTCCTGTTTGAAAAGCAACATTGGTATTTAAAGATGTTTTATCAGATAATTTCCAATAGTGCGATAACATTACTATTGGCTCTTCAACGTCTTTATCTCTTGAATTACGTTTTTTACCGTTTTGCCATCCCCAATAAGAATTGTATTTAATCCCCATTAAATTATTAACCTCTTCGGTGTTTGGCGATGATTTCCCTCTGCTATTTTGAGCATACATAGCAGTTAAGTTTAAGCTGTGTTTATCGTTTATTTTTTTCTCAACACTTGCAAATAAAGAATTTGCTGCATAATCTGTTCCTTCAAAATAACCTTCTTGTGCCCATCTTCTTGATGCAGAAACTACAAACGCCCATCCGTCTTTGTCCATTCCAGATGCGTAGGTTCCCATCGTTCTCCAACTGTAATTTGTGTTGGTACCCGACATCGAAATTCTAGATCCTGGTCTGTAAAATGAAGCTCTAGTGTTAATTTCTTGTGTTCCTAATGCACTACCAAAAGTATAATCAGACGGCGCAGAACCCATGGTGAATTCTTGGTTTCTTGTAGCATCATTTAAACCACCCCAGTTACTCCATTGTGGTCTTCCGTCATACAATTTATTCATTACAATACCATTAATCATGGTAACGCCATATTCATTATCTAAACCTCTAATTCTAAAACGTGATTGACCCCAGTTAAAAGCAGCAGCTTGTTGATAAGTATCTCTAGTTGCTTGTAATAAACCCGAGGTGCTTTCAGAACCACTATTATCATCTCCTAAGTCATTTTCAGTAATGGTTACTAAACTTAATTGTTGTTCAGAAGTAATATCTTCTTCCAAAACAATTGTTCCTAAGTCGATGGTTTCGCCTGTAAATGGTTCAAGCATTAAATTTTGTTGATTGTATCCAGTAGATTTTATTATCAACACTTGTGCCCCAGAAGGCAAAGCCTGAAAAACAAAGTTTCCTTCAAAATCAGTTAAAACAGATTGGTTGTTACTTTGGATAATAGCCACAACGTTTTGCAATGGTTTCTGACTTTTAGCATCGATAACCTTTCCTTTTAAGGCAGGATTTTGTTGTGCAAAAACAAAAACAGCTTGCAGCACTAATAACGTGCTCAATACAAGTTTTTTCATAAAGAATATTAAAATTAATACTAATTTAATGCTAAGTCGTTCAAAACTTAACAGCCTACAAAGATACAAATTTTAATAATATTATTTACCTTTGAACCCTGTTTTCTAGTAAACATAACTATAAAATAATCTACTTATATGAAAATAAAGCACTATTTGTCGGCTTTTGTTGTGATTTTATCAATAACTAATGCTTTCTCTCAAGAGAAAAAATTTAAAGTTCATACCGTTGCCTTTTATAATTTTGAAAACTTATTTGACACCATCAACGACCCTGATACTTATGATGAAGAATACACCCCATCGGAAGGCTGGACTTTAAAAAATTACAAAAAGAAGTTAGACAATCTAAGCAGAGTTCTTATTGAATTAGGCACAAGTGATGCTCAAAAAAATGCACCAGTAATCATTGGAGCGTGTGAAATTGAAAACAGAAGAGTGTTAGAAGACTTAACGAAACATCCAACACTCCTCAATAAAGGATATAAAGTAGTGCATTTTGATTCACCTGATAAGCGTGGTATCGATGTTGGATTTTTATACCAAGAAAAACACTTTCAACCTGTAAGTTATATCAATGTGCCTTTGTATGTTTACGAAAATGAAACCACATCTGATAAAAAAGACAAAAAAGAATCCGAAGAAACAGACGACAAAGGAGCTGTAGATGCAAAAACGAAACGTATTTATACTCGTGACCAACTTTTAGTTACGGGTATGCTAGACGGAGAAGAAATAAACATCATTGTCAATCACTGGCCTTCACGTTCTGGTGGTGAAAAAAGAAGTAGTCCCTATAGAGAAGCTGCTGGGCGATTGAATAGAAAAATTATGGATTCTATTATCAAAATTAATCCAAATGCAAAAATCATTACGATGGGCGATTTAAATGATGGTGCTTATAACAAGAGTGTAAAGGAAGGAATTGGCGCCAAACTTAAAAAAGAAGAACTTAAAAAACCGGCTGATATTTTCAATCCATTTGAACAAATGGCAAAGGATGGTCATGCGTCACTGTTCTATAGAGATTCTGGCGATATTTTTGACCAAATTATGGTGAGTGAACAACTCATTTCTAAAGATAAAAATGATTATGCAACATTTAAATATTGGAAAGCTGGTATTTATAACAAACCTTTTCTCATTCAGAAAACCGGTCAATATAAAGGGTATCCACTCCGAAACCAAAACGGCGTTCCTGGATTCTCTGATCACTTCCCCGTGTATATTTACTTGGTGCAAGAAGTTAAATAGAAAATCAAAATAAAAGGTTAGTTTGTAACAAAAAGTGCAGCTAACCTTTTTTCTTTTTAGTAACTTTACGTTTTAAACAAAAACACAATGGCAACGGCTAAACCTTTTAACTTGCAAAAGTGGATTAATGAGAATAAAGATTTATTAAAACCACCAGTTGGCAACAAAAATATTTACGTAGCATCTGACGATTATATTGTGATGGTTGTGGGTGGGCCCAATGCACGAAAAGACTATCATTACAACGAAACCGAAGAATTATTCTATCAGTTAGAAGGCGAAATCACCGTGTATATTCAGGAAGAGGGCGAGAAGAAAGCCATGAAACTTTCGGCAGGAGATATGTACTTACATCCTGCAAAAATTCCCCATTCGCCTGCGAGAACCGAAGGATCGATAGGCTTAGTAATCGAAAGAAAACGCGCCGGAAAAGGCTTTACCGATGGCTTGTTGTGGTATTGTGACAATTGCAATCATAAATTACACGAAGTCTATTTTGAATTACACGATATTGAAAAGGATTTTCTACCGCATTTCACTGAATTTTTTACTTCGGAAGAAAAAAGAACGTGTAAACAATGTGGAACGGTAATGGAAACCAATCCAAAGTATACAAAATTGTAACACAAAGTCACACAGAGATTTTCACAAAGATTCACAAAAAAATAATCTGTGAAATCTGTGGCAAATAATAACACCAAGAGTATACCCTTGAGTCCTTAGCGCCTTCTTTGTGTTCCTTGTGGTTAAAAATATATTTTCTACCTTTGAAAAAAATTAAACAAAACACTACAAAAAAGTTATAAAATGATATCTGAAGCAGCAATTCAATTTGGTATGCAAGACGCTTTGCAACAATTAGGCATTAAAGAAATAAACGAAGGAACTTCTACGGGAACAAAGTGGTTTTCTAACGGAAAAATCATCGAATCCTATTCACCTGCCACAGGCGATTTAATTGGAAAAGTAAAATCTTCGACCAAAGAAGATTACGAAACAGCCATGAGTGCTGCAGAAGAAGCGTTCAAAACTTGGCGTTTGGTTCCAGCTCCAAAAAGAGGCGAAATCGTGCGTCAAATGGGAGACGAATTGCGCAAACACAAAGAAGCATTAGGAAAATTAGTGTCTTTTGAAATGGGCAAATCTTATCAAGAAGGTCTGGGAGAAGTGCAAGAAATGATTGACATCTGTGATTTTGCAGTTGGTTTATCGCGTCAATTACACGGATTAACCATGCATTCAGAACGTCCAATGCACAGAATGTATGAGCAATGGCATCCGTTTGGAATTGTAGGCATCATTTCGGCGTTCAATTTCCCAGTTGCGGTTTGGTCTTGGAACACCATGTTGGCTTGGATTTGTGGCGATGTGTGTATTTGGAAACCCAGTTCAAAAACCCCTTTGTGTGGTGTAGCGTGTCAAAACATCATTCAAACCGTATTAGAAAGAAACAATTTGCCAGAAGGAATCAGCTGTTTAGTAGTAGGTAACGAATCGGGTGATTTAATCAATAACGACAAACGTATTCCATTAGTATCGTTTACAGGTTCTACAAGAATTGGTCGTCACGTATCAAAAACGGTGGCGGAGCGTTTTGGAAATACTATCCTAGAATTAGGTGGAAACAACGCGATTATCGTTTCTCAAGAAGCCGATTTATCAATGGTATTGGTTGGAGCGGTTTTTGGAGCGGTAGGAACAGCAGGTCAACGTTGTACTTCAACGCGTAGATTAATTGTGCACGAAAGTGTGTACGATAAAACCTTAGACGTTTTAGCAAAAGCATATGCGCAGTTAAAAATTGGAAATCCATTAGATGCAAACAATCACGTAGGACCACTTATCGATAAAGGTGCGGTGCAAGATTACTTAAACGCGATTGAAAAAGCAAAAGCAGAAGGCGGAAAAGTTATTGTAGAAGGCGGTGTTTTAGAGGGAAAAGGATACGAAAGCGGTTGTTATGTAAAACCATGTATCATTGAAGCGAAAAACGAGTTTGAAATCGTGCAACACGAAACATTTGCACCTGTTTTATACGTAATGAAATACAGTACCATTGAAGAAGCGATTGCGATGCAAAATGCCGTTCCACAAGGATTATCTTCTTCGATCTTTACCAACAACATGAGAGAAATGGAATTATTCCTTTCGGCTGCGGGATCCGATTGCGGAATTGCTAACGTAAACATTGGAACTTCTGGTGCTGAAATTGGTGGTGCTTTTGGTGGTGAAAAAGAAACCGGTGGTGGCCGTGAATCAGGTTCTGATGCTTGGAAAGCCTACATGAGAAGACAAACCAACACTATCAACTACGGAACAGCGTTGCCATTAGCCCAAGGCATTAAATTTGATTTTTAAAATAAGTGATTAGTGAAAAGTAATAAGTGATTAGTTACTTTTTGATATAGAAAAACCCTGCAATTGCAGGGTTTTTTGTTTTATCTTGAGGGCACGGAAAAAATTTCCGCGCTATCGGGGTACTAATTTATATTTATTTTGTAATTAATAATTAGGCAATGTAAGTTCTCCCTTATTGAATGTGTCATTATAATACCTTATTTTTCCTTGAATATTAATTTTATCAAAGTCATAATTATCTTTTTCAGATTTTGAAACTAATACATTTCCACCTACTTTTTTTAACGCACCCAAGTCTTTAACTGTTGTTTTTCTTAGGTTTAAATTACCTTTAACTTCTTCCAATGTACCAAGACTAACATGTGTATTTTTTAGGTATAAATTACCATTTACTTTTTTTAATGGACTTAAAGACTCTAATTTATATTGATATGTATGATTAGAAAAACTTAAACTACCATTTACTATCTTTAAGTTGCCAAGGTTTTCCATCTCATTGTCAATATATAAATCTCCATTTATTATAGAAATTCTACCTAAAGTTTTAATCCAATTACTTTGTAAAAAGCCATAATTATTGAATTTTTTATTAATTTTTAAGTCACCATTAATAGTTTCAGTCGCTAACATTAATCGACTATCATTATACGTTTTATCAATTATTAGTAAAAATGGATTTCCATTTAATACAGGTAACTCAAATAAAGTTTTAAATTCTTTAATTTTATAACCAGTTGTATCATAAAACCAATCTAAAGCCAGCTCCACTTGTTCGTTTTTGGTTAATTTAAAATCAATTGGAAATCTTGGTTCAACAATGCCCCATCTAGTATGTTTAGAGATGATTAAAGAACCTTTTTCTATTATTTCTTCTTGAGTGGTATCGTTTTCTAATAAAATTTTTTGTAAAAAATCATTATGATTTTCTTGAATGTTTAATTCAACACTAACTAAGCTTCCAAAAGGAATACCATTGTAGTCAATAAATTTATATAATTCAGTTTTATTTATCATCTGAAAGTTATTTCTATCTTCATCATTTTTTTACCTTAATACCGAGTGAATTTCTTCAAATTAATTATTCTAATCAAAGATAACAAATTGCAAATAAAAACCCCACAAATCAAATTTGCAGGGTTTTCTATTATCACATTGCCACATCGGCACATTGAAAATTACTTCGTTTTCTTCACGTATTGTGTCAAAATATAAATACTTTGGTTTTCTACTCTACCTTCAATAAGGTTGGCGTCGTCCCAAACTAATTTAATATTGTGCACGGCAGCTCCTCGTTTTGCAGTAAAAGTTGCGCCTTTTACATCTAAATCCTTAATCAACACCACCGAGTCACCATCTAATAAGGTTACACCGTTGCTGTCTTTATGTACCAATTTATTTTCGTCTTCTTCTTCGCCTTCACCTGTTGCTTTTGCCCATTCTAACGCTTCTTCATCTAAGTACATCATGTCTAGCAAATCAGTGTTTTTTAAACGGGCTAGCATACGCCAAGATACAATTTGAACCGGTAAATGCTCGCTCCACATACTTTCCGATAAGCCTCTCCAGTCTTTTTCATCGGTAGTTTCTGGGTTTTCAATTTGGTCTTTCAAGTGTTTTGCCATTAACACACTATTTTCAACCGTTCTTTCATTGGTTGGGGGCAATACATATACAACTAAGTCATGTTCTGCACCGCTAATTTCGCAAACTGAACCACCACGGTCTTTCAGTTTTCTTTCTATTACACTCATTTTGAATGGATTTTACGTAAATAAATAATTTGAGGCAAAGGTATAAATTGTAATAAGATGGCATAAAAAAAACCAATTAATTTCTTCCTTTTTCATTTGGATATAAATCGGGTAGTGCATCACTTTGCCAAAATTCTTTAGTATCAACATCCATAATCGTCAGTTTTCCTTGGAATGCCGCGCCAGTATCTACATTCCAAACACAAGCTTTATTCACAGGAATTGTTTCGTCAATTTTAGTTACAGGCGTATGACCAATGTAAATTTCTTTATAAATTTTTAATCGGTTAGGATAGGTAAGAGCCTCTTTTGAAAGTTGGTTATCCATAGCCAAAGCGGTTTCCCAAAGCGTTCTATCCCAATAAAAAAGGGGTTTAAAATATTCATGTTCCACACCTTTTACATTGGTAAAACCAGCATGAACAAAGAGACGGTTTTGCGAATCTAAATGATAATTTTGTAACGATTGCAAGAAAGTAATGTGCGCTTCTTTTTCGGTGGGTGTAATTTTTTCATACGCCATTGCTGTTGCTTTTCCGCCGTGTTGAAACCACAATTGTTCGTTAAAATCTACTTTTTTCCCAGTCAACCATTGCAATAATAAATCATCGTGATTTCCTTTAATAAAAATGCAATTATGGGTTTTTTCTAGTGCAATTAAGAAGTCTAAAACCGCTGGCGATTCGCTCCAACCATCGACAAAATCGCCTAAAAAAATCAAGGGGTCATTTTTAGAAACAGTAGCTCGTTCTATCACCTGAACCAATGCTTTTAATCCGCCGTGTATATCGCCAATGACAAATGTTTTTGGAATCATTTTATATTGTATTTCATTTTTCTTAGAATTCGCATCACTTCTTTAAAGGACAAATATACAATTGGATTTTCAAAATGTTTCAAATGAATTTTGGCATCAATAAGTTTTTGTTTAGCATCATCAAAGCCATTTAGATAGCAAATCATTAATGTATGCGGAACATTAACTAAGTCTATTTTTTCATTAGGCTGTAATTGAATTCCTTTTTGAAGTTTGCTTAAAATAGCATTATTTGTATTGTAAATATGGTGCAATATTTTTTTGTTGTATAGCGGAGGTTCAAACAAAAGTTGTGTTTCTATTTTATAGTAACCATTATCAAAAAACCGAATTGTTACTTTTTCTAAGGGATAAAAACTTGTTTTATCATTTAGTCCCAGGCAAACATACTCTGTAATTGAAAAAGTGTCTTCGTCATAAGTAATACTCACTTCGTCTAAAGCAGAATAAAATAGTTTGACTTGTTCGTTTATCAATTCAATATCAACACGTGAATAATAAATTTCATTGTGAACTGTTTTCTTATTTCCTGCCCAACACACCACAAAAAGTTCTTTAAAAACCTTATAATTAGCAGACATGTCTTTATGTCGATTGGAAATAAAATCTAAAACACTTTCCAGCGTATACGAAATACTATTTCTTGAATTGTTTTCTAGACTAATTACGGTTTCAACATTTTGTTTTGAATACGGAATTTTTTCAGATGTTGGCGAAGTATTACTACCTCGTCTAACAAATGTGCTATTAGCCACTATGGTATGAATTCCTTTTTTGAAATAAGAAGTAGTAGACTTAGGTTTAATGGTAACTAAACCTACCACTTTGTCTTTTGGAAGATTAGGGAAAGGAACGTTTTCATATTGAATTTTTGGTGGATTTTCTAAATAAGCATTCACCAAATTTTGAATCTGACTATCATCAAAAAAATCATCACCTACAATTTCATTAGTAGCATCTTCTACGCCAACAACAATATATGAATTGTTACTCGGATTAGAATTAGAAAGCGCACAAATGTGTTTTAAAAACTTGGCTTTTCCTTCTTTAGTATGTAAATTTAACTGGCGTTTTTTATCATAAAAACTATTCTCATCGTTATGAGCTAGAAGATTTTTGATAAGAAGACGTTTGTTGATCATAAGGTTTTTGATTTTTGATTAACGATTTTTTATTTCAGATTGAATACTTCTAAAATCATAAATAGTTAATCATCATTCTGCAATCATTAAGGCACTTTATTTCCCATACTTTCAGTCCAAATGGCAAACCAATCTTGGGTGTCTAAAACTAATGATTTGGCTTTCATTAATTGTTGGATGCGGCTCACGTTAATCGTTCCGGCAACAGGTAAAATATTAGCAGGATGTTGTAAAATCCAAGCCAGTAGAATTAAATCGGAACCCACATGATATTTTTCAACCAATTTAGAAAACATCAATTTCAATCGCTGTGTTTGCTCAGTATTTTCTCTAAAAACAACTCCTAACGGATTCCATGCCATCGGTTGAATGTGGTGCAATTGCATATAATCTATACTTCCATCAATCATGGCCTCATGATTTGTGGCCGAAAACTGAATTTGATTGAATGAAATTTCGGTTTTTTGACGCAATAATTCGGTTTGTGATGGTGTAAAATTAGACACGCCAAACGAACGAATTTTCCCCGAAGTTTTTAATTGTTCAACTGCTTCAGCAATTTCATCGGATTGCATTAATGGGCTCGGACGGTGTAAGAGCAATACATCTAAATAATCGGTTTGTAGATTTTTCAATGAATTTTCCACCGACCAAATAATGTACTCTTTAGAATAGTTATAGTGTTTTATCTTGTTTTCTGGTCGATTTTCAGAAACATACTGAATGCCACATTTTGAAATCAATTGCACTTTTTCACGATCAATTTTTGCAGTTCCCCAAGCTTTTCCAAAACTCGCTTCTGTAGTGTAACCGCCATAAATATCGGCATGATCAAAAGTAGTTATGCCGTTTTCAAAAAAAAGATGAATTAAGTGGCTCATTTCCTTTGTGTTGAGGTTTTTATCCCACACCCCCCAATTCATAACTCCGGCAATAATAGGTGATAATTGTATAGACATAGTCGATGTAATATTTAAAATTTTCTTAAAATTATAAAATAGAATCATAAAAGAGGCATAATTTCCCCTTTTTTTGTTGTTTTTTAACGCAATGTTAACAACGAATGACTAAAAAAAATTACAATTTGCACCCTTAAAATTTGTTGTTAATTTCAAAGTATCAAATAAAACCTAAAAATGGAAGAAAATACATCGACATTAGACATTAGAGCCATCAACGAAAAGATAGAACGTGAGAGTGCTTTTATTGACTTACTTACCATGGAAATGAACAAAGTAATTGTAGGTCAAAAACACATGGTAGAACGATTATTGATTGGATTATTAGGACAGGGACACATCTTGTTAGAAGGAGTGCCAGGTTTGGCAAAAACCTTAGCAATTAATACGCTATCGCAAGCGGTTCATGGTTCGTTTAGCCGTATACAGTTTACACCTGATTTATTGCCTGCCGACGTTGTAGGAACAATGATTTACAACATCAAACAAAACGATTTCACGATTCGTAAAGGACCTATTTTTGCTAATTTCGTTTTAGCCGATGAGATCAACCGTGCGCCAGCAAAAGTACAATCAGCACTTTTAGAAGCCATGCAAGAAAAGCAAGTTACTATTGGCGATGAAACTTTTAAATTGGACAAACCATTCCTTGTAATGGCAACGCAAAACCCAGTGGATCAAGAAGGAACCTATCCGTTACCAGAAGCTCAGGTAGACCGTTTTATGTTAAAAGTGGTCATCGATTATCCAAAAATGGACGACGAACGCTTAGTTATTCGTCAAAATTTAAAGGGAGCTTATGAAAAAGTGAACGAAGTGGTTTCTTTAGAACAAATTTTAAAAGCGCAAGAAGCCGTTCGTGAAGTGTATATGGATGAAAAAATCGAAAAATACATCCTAGACATCATTTTTGCAACTCGTTATCCAGAAAAATATAAATTAGAAAATTTAAAACCGTTAATCAGTTTTGGTGCTTCGCCACGTGGAAGTATCAATTTAGCAACGGCTGCAAAATGTTATGCATTTATCAAACGTAGAGGGTATGTAATCCCAGAAGATGTGCGTGCAGTGGTGTATGATGTATTGCGTCACAGAATAGGAATTACCTATGAAGCCGAAGCCGAAAATGTTACTACAGAAGACATCATCGGCAAAATTGTAAACGAAATTGAAGTGCCTTAATTTTTTGTTTCAAGTTTCAAGTTAATATAACCTGAAACAAAAAAAACCTGAAACCTGAAACAAAATAAAAATGGATACCAAAGAATTATTAAAAAAAGTTCGAAAAATTGAAATCAAAACCCGAAGATTGAGCGATCACATCTTTTCGGGGGAATATCATACGTCTTTTAAAGGACGCGGAATGACGTTTTCAGAAGTGCGTCAATATCAATATGGAGATGATGTAAGAGCCATTGATTGGAATGTTACGGCACGCTACAACGAACCTTTTGTAAAGGTGTTTGAAGAAGAACGCGAATTGACGATGATGTTGCTTGTGGATATTTCGGGTTCTGAAAGTTTTGGGACTAAAAATCAACTAAAACGAGACATGGTTACCGAAATAGCGGCTACTTTAGCTTTTTCGGCCACGCAAAATAATGATAAAATAGGATTGCTGTTGTTTTCGGACCAAATCGAATTATATATTACGCCCAAAAAAGGGAAATCACATGTTTTACGAATCATTCGTGAGCTTATCGAATTTGAACCCAAAAGCAAAAAAACCGATTTATCGCAGGCTTTGAAGTATTTATCGAGTGTTATGAAAAAGAAAGCCATCGTTTTTGTGATTTCTGATTTTATGACAACAGCATATGAACACACTTTAAAAATTGCTGCAAAAAGACATGATGTAACCGGAATTCGTGTTTTTGATCAACGAGAAGAAAGTATTCCTAACATCGGGATTGTAAACCTGTTAGATGCCGAAACCGGAGAAACGTTAGTAGTAGATACCAATTCAAAATCGGTGCGTCAAAATTATGAAAAGTACTATCTTGAAAATGTATCTTATTTTAGAGATATCTTTTCAAAATGTGGTGCCGGAACTATAAGTTCTAGAGTTGATGAAAGTTATGTAACCAAATTGTTAGGTTATTTTAAAGCGAGAAATTGATGATTTAAGATTAACGATTTTTGATTTAAGAAGTAAAAAAAAGAATGAAAAGATTTGATTTAGAAGAAAGATTGATTGATTTTGCTGCAAATGTTATTTTGTTTACAAACTATGTGGAAAAAAATTATGCAGGAAATCACTTAACTGGACAAATTATTCGCTCTTCAACTTCACCAGCATTAAATTACGGAGAAGCTCAAAGTGCCGAAAGTAATAGGGATTTTGTTCATAAAATGGGAATTTGTTTGAAAGAGTTAAGAGAAACTAATAATTGTTTAAAAATTATTGAAAGAGCTAAATTAAATTCTAACCCAAAAATGTTAGATCAATTAAAAGGCGAGGCTAATGAATTGATTTCAATTTTTGTAGCTAGTATAAAAACAGCAAAGAAAAATGCTGAAAAAAAATAAATAGTAGAAAAAACATGTTTTCAAAAAACTCAAAAATAGTATTTAGAAACTCAAAATCATTTTTCCAAATGATTCGCTCATTTCTGCAATCAAAAATCGTTAATCTTCAATCTTCAATCTTTCTATTTTTGTTATTTTTTGCAGCGAATAGTTTTTCTCAAAAAATTACCACTTCTATTGATTCTTCTCAAATAAAAATTGGATCACAGTTTAATTTTACCATTAAAGCATCCGTTAACACAAAAGATAAAGTGGTTTTTCCAGATGGGAAGTACTTTGGGGCTTTAGAAATTTTAGAATCCTATCCAGTAGATACCATTAAAAATAATTCACAATATGAATTAATTAAAAAATATGGGTTAACCCAATTTGATTCGGGGCGTTATACGATTCCCAATTTATTGGTAAAAATCAATCAAAAAGCTTTTAGAACAGATACGCTTTCTGTTTTGGTAAACAATGTTAAGGTCGATACCACTAAGCAACAAATGTTTGATATCAAAAACATCATTGCTACCGAAGAAAAACCAAGTAGCGAATGGTGGAAATGGTTAATTTTATTGGTGTTAATCATTGCATCGGGTTTTGGATCTTACTTTATTGTGAAAAAATTACAAAAAAGTCAAATTAAAGAAGAAGAGTTTTTTGCTTCGCCCATAGAAAAAGCAATTGCTTATTTGCAAAACCTAGATAAAAAGCAATTAATTCAAAAAGGAGAAGTTAAAGAATACTATTCTGAAATGACCGATATTGCCCGAACGTATATCGAAGAATCGGTAAAAGTTCCGGCTATGGAAAGCACTTCTAGCGAATTGATTGCTGCTATGAAAAAAGCCATTTCAGAAAAGAAAATGTTCATCAATCGAGAAGAGCTAGAAAAATTCAAGGTAGTATTAGAAAATGCCGATTTAGTAAAATTTGCCAAATCAAAACCATTGCAATTTGAGATTGAAAAAGATAAAGGAATTATCGACAAATTTATATTAACTATCGATAAAGCTTTACCAAGAACAGAAGCTGAAGCCGAAGTGCTTTTTGCCGAAGAAGTGCGAAAGAAAGAGCAGAAAAAGCAAAAATTTAAGCGAACCGCTATTGCTGTAGGAATAGCTGTAGTATTATTTGCGATTTCGGTCGGAATTTTCATGTTCACTTTTGGATTAGAGTATTTAAAAGAGCATCATATTGGTTATTCTACCGAAGAATTATTAGAAAAAAAATGGATAACTTCTGAATATGGTGAACCAGCCATTGTGATTGAAACACCAAAAGTATTGAAACGAAATAACGATGAAAAAATTCAAAATAATCTTCCCGAAAACGTAAAATCGACCAATCGTTTTATGTATGGAAGCATAATTGATGATTTTTCAATTGTATTAATTACGACCGCTTTTAAAGACACCACCAAGTTAGATATAGAAGTTGCACTTGAAAATGATTTAAAAGAACTAGAACGTTTTGGTGCAAAAAATATTATTGTAAAAACCGCTGATTTTGAAAATGTAAAAGGTCTTTCAGGAAAAAAATCTTATGGAACGTTTACTGCATTTAATCCAACAACCGAAGAAGATCAAAAAATGAGCTATGAAATTGTAGTCTTTGCTCAAGCGGGTGGCGCTCAAGAATTTTTCTTAATCTATAAGGAAGATGACGAACATGCGAAACAAATCATGGAGAAAATTCAGAATTCAATCGAACTAAGAAAAGCAAAACAATAATGGGAAAAGTAACCTTTTTAAATCCAGAATTTTTATGGCTGTTTTTGGTATTACCCATTGCAATAGCTTGGTTGTTTTATAAACGAAATCAGTTATCGGCAACATTAAAAATGAGTTCGCTTGAACCGTTTAAGCAAAATCGTTCCTTTTTGGCGAAAGCAAAACCGTTTTTATTGGTTATTCGATGGCTTGCTTTATCCTTTATTATTATTGCTTTAGCACGACCAAGAAGCGTGGATGTTACTTCAAAATCTAAAACCACAAAAGGGGTTGATATTGTAATGGCCATTGACGTTTCGAGTAGTATGTTGGCAAACGATTTAAAACCCAATCGTTTAGAAGCTTTGAAAAAAGTAGCTTCAACCTTTGTACAAGATCGAGTAAATGACCGTATTGGTTTAGTAGTTTATGCGGGTGAAAGTTATACCAGAACACCAGTAACTTCAGACAAAGCCATATTATTACAATCGTTAAAAACCATAGAATATGATGATTCTATTCTTGTCGATGGAACCGGAATAGGTGTTGGATTAGCCACAGCGATAAATCGTATTAAAGACAGTAAAGCAAAAAGCAGAATTGTAATTTTATTGACCGATGGAGTAAATAATTCGGGAACAATTGATCCAAGAACAGCAGCTGATATTGCTAAAGAATATGGCATAAAAGTGTACACTATAGGAATTGGAACCAATGGAAAAGCATTATTTCCGGTTGCTAAAGACGCTAATGGAAAATTAGTTTTCAAAATGATGCCGGTAGAAATTGATCAAAAATTAATGCAAGAAATTGCAAAAACCACCGATGCAAAATATTTTAGAGCCACCTCAAACCAAAAACTAAAAGCCATTTATGACGAAATTAACAAGCTCGAAACCACCGAAATAGATGAACAAAAATTCTATAACTACGACGAAAAGTATAGAATGTTTGCATTGATAGCATTCGTTTTGTTAGGAATAGAATTAGTAGCCAGAAACACCATTTTTAGAGGAATCGTTTAGAAAATGAATCATGTTTGAACTAGAAAGCCCAATATATTTTTATTTGTTCGCCCTAATTCCATTAGTGGTTGCTTTTTTTCTATTCAATTTATATTGGAAAAGAAAACAACAAGCCGCTTTTGCTGATGTGGCGTTATTTGAAAAATTAAGTCCAGAACAATCGGTTTTTAAATCCAGTTTAAAGTTGCTCATAACAATAGCCGCCATTTCAATGGTGATCATTGCATTGGTCAACCCAAAAATGGGTACTAAAATGGAAACCGTAAAACGACAAGGTATTGACATTGTGTTTACCATTGATATTTCTAAAAGTATGTTAGCCCAAGACATTGCGCCCAGTCGTTTAGAAAAAACCAAACAATTAGTATCTCAAATCATCAATCAGTTAGGAAACGACCGTGTAGGAATTGTGGGTTATGCCGGGAGTGCTTATCCTGTTTTACCGATGACTACTGATTATAGCATTGCAAAAATGTACCTGCAAAGTATGAATACCAATATGGTTTCTTCGCAAGGAACGGCCTTTAACGATGCCATTAAACTTTCGGTTGATTATTTTGATATTAAAGACACCAGTAAACTAATTATTTTAGTTTCCGATGGAGAGGATCATGGCGATGGTGCTGAAGAAGCCATTGAAATGGCAAAAGAAAAAGGCGTTCACATTGTAACAATTGGTGTGGGAACAGAAAAAGGCGGTCTGATTCCTTTGAAAGATTCGAAAGGAAACATCTCTGGATATAAAAAAGATCAAAACGGTGAAAATGTAATTACTAAATTATATCCAGCTGTTTTACAAAACATAGCTACTCAAACAAAATCAAAATACATTGTGGGTGGCGCTACAAAAGAAGTGGTTGAAGAGGTAAAGAAAGCATTAGATAAAATTGAAAAATCTGAATTTGAATCGCAACAAATAGCCGATTTTGAGTCGCAATACCAATGGTTTTTGGCTTTCGGGTTTTTATTGCTTTTAGCAGATATTTTTCTGTTGGAGAAAAAAACAAATTGGGTGCAACGGTTGAATTTATTTAACGAGAAAAAACATGAATAAGATCATCTATAGTATTGTTTTATTAATCAGTGGATTTCTTTTTAGTCAAGAGAATGATAAAAATCTGTACAACGGAAATCAATCTTTTGCCCAAAAAAATTATGCAACTGCCGAAGCCGATTTTAGGGAAACCGAATCAAAGAAATCACCCAAAAAAGCGGTGGCGGGTTATAATTTAGGGAATAGTATTTACCGTCAAAATCAACATGGCGAAGCTCAAATAAAATATATTCAAGCGTTAGAATCGGCAAAATCTAAAAACGAAAAGCATCGTATTTATCATAATTTAGGCAATACTTTTATGATGGATAAAAATTATGAGGCTGCTGCCGAAGCGTATAAAAATGCCTTGCGCAATAATCCGTTAGACGAAGAAACGCGATACAATTATGCGTTGGCTAAAAAGAAGAAAAAGGAAAATCCGCCAAAAGACAATAAAAAAGACAACAAAGGCGGCGGTGGAAAAGATAACAAGCCACAACCAAAAGACAATGAAGGCAAAAACGACAAAGGGAACGACAAAAAAGATTCCGATAAAGATCAGCAAAAGAATAAAGACAAACAAGGCGATAAGCAACAAGGAAAAGGCGACGGCGAAAAGAAAGAAGATAAAAATGAATCGCCAAAACCAAGTGGCGCCGACAAACAACGCATCGATAATATATTAGATGCTGTTAATAATGCAGAAAAGAAAGTGCAAGACAAAGTAAATGCTAAGAAAGTAAAAGCACGTCCTGCATCAAATGAAAAAGATTGGTAAATCATGAAAAAAAGTGTAGTACTGTTTTTTTTATTCCTTTATTCGGTAGTTTCGGCTCAAGTAAAATTTGAAGCACAAACCGATAGAGATACTTATGGATTAAACGAACGTTTTCCTATTGCATTTTCAATAAATAATGAAGGCGATAATTTCCAAGGGCCAAAATTTCCTGGTTTCAAAGCAGAAGGGCCATTTATCAATAAAGGAAACCAAACTTCTATTACCATAATTAATGGTAAAATGACCCAAAAACGAGAAATAACAACTCAAGTTATTTATTATTTAACCCCTACTAAAAAAGGAACGTTTACTATTGGTTCGGCTTCAATAGAATATAATGGAACGCTGTATAAAACAGTGCCAATAAAAATTACCATTACCGATCCGATACAAATGCCGAGTTATCCTGGTCAAAATCCAAGACAACAACAAAATTATAATTTTGGCGAAGGAATTCATTTAGTGGGCGAATTATCTACAAAATCAGCTTATGTAAACGAACCCGTTACGGTAATTTATAAATTGTATTTTCCGTATAATAGTTCGGTTTCAAATTTGCGAAATTTCCAAGCGCCTAAGTACCAAGATTTTTGGAGTCAGTATATCGATATGAAACAACTTCGTGCCGAAAAAGGAACCTATAACGGAAAAGATTATAGTGTTGTAGCCCTCCGAAAAGTTATTTTATATCCACTTGAAGCCGGAGCAAAAAGAATAGAACCATTTAAAATTGATGTAGATGCTGAGGTGCCAACCGGAAGAAGCGATTGGTTTGGCCGAATGGAAATGACAACTGTTGAAAAAGCACTTTCTACGGGAATACAAACCATTAACGTAAAACCACTTCCAGAAAAGGGAAAACCAGCAAGTTTTACAGGAGCAGTTGGGGTTTTTGATTTTAAAGTTGTGCCTTCAAAAACAAAATTAAAAGCAGGTGAATCTCTAGATTTAGAAGTAAGTGTTTCTGGAAAAGGAAATTTAAAATTATTTACACTTCCAAAACCAGTTTTACCAAGCTCAATTGAAATGTATGATCCAGCGCATACTGAAAATGTGCAAACACCAGTTACAGGAATGGCTGGGAAAGTTTCCGATAAATACACAATTATACCGCAATTTAAAGGAAAATATACGATTAAACCGATTGAATTTGCTTATTATGATTTAAAAAGTAAAACCTATAAAACCATTGTATCAAAAGAAATTATCCTTGATGTTTTAGAAGGCGATGGCACTACAATTGCTAATAACTCAACTTCAAATAAACAAGCTATTCAGAAAAAAGAAGTATTCCAATACAATAAGTTAAAAACCGAATTTACAGTATCGGCTAAAAAAGATTTCTTAGGTTCAGTATTGTTTTATGGGTTGTTATTTGCGCCACTGTTATTAATTCCAGTGGTCATTTTACTTCGCAAACAAAAAGAAGCAAAAGATGCTGATGCTTTTGGCAATAGAGTAAGAAGAAATAACAAGTTAGTCAAGAAATATTTATCAGAAGCCAAAAAACAAATGGGTGATAAAGTTCCGTTTTACATGGCGATGGAAAAAGCATTACACAATTTCTTGAAAGCCAAATTACATATTGAAACGGTGGAGATGAGTAAAGATAATATCATTGAATTGTTGCAAGAAAGAAATGCTTCAGAACAAAGTATTTCACAATTTATGGAGTTAATGAACGATTGCGAATTTGCACGATATGCACCCGCAACCAACACTGCCATGAACAACGATTTTGATAGAGCCATTGAGATAATTACTGAACTTGAAAAACAAATTTAACCACAAGGGACACAAGGAAGGCGCAAGGAACACAAAAAATGAAATATGACGGAACAGGAAATTTCTAAAATAGTATTTGATTGTGCTTTACGAGTTCATAAAGCGTTAGGTCCAGGATTGCTTGAAAGTGCATATGAGGAATGTTTGTATTATGAGTTGAAAAAATCAAATCTTAAAGTTGAAAAACAAAAACCATTACCTTTAATTTATGAAGAAGTCAAGTTAGATGTTGGCTACAGAATAGATATAATTATTGAAGATAAATTTATTGTTGAAATAAAAGCAGTTGAAGCATTAAACGAAGTTCATTTAGCACAATTGTTAACCTATTTAAAATTGACTAATTGCAAATTAGGTTTGTTAATCAATTTTAATGTCAAATTATTAAAAAACGGAGTACAAAGAGTAATCAACGAAATTTTATAGTCAAAGCTTAGTGACCACTTTAGTGGCTAAATTTAGTAATAAAAATAGTGAACATAGTGCCTTCTTTGTGCCCTTTGTGGTTAAAAAAATAGATTAAATATGAAAAAATACATTCTCTTTTTCACACTTATATTTCAATTCGTCTGTGCAAACGAATCACTAGACGCAACTTTCAAAAAGGCTAATGATTTATACAACAAAGAAGACTACCAAAACGCATTACAAACGTTTGAAAGTATTGAAAATCAAGGTAATATTTCGGCCGATTTATATTTTAATATTGGTAATTGTTATTATAAATTAGGAAAAGTAGCGCCATCCATTTATAATTATGAAAAAGCATTGCTTTTAAACCCAGATGATGAAGCCATTCAAACCAATCTATCTTTTGCACAAAAAATGGCAATAGACGATATTAAAATCCTTCCAGAAGTTGGCTTTAAGAAAATGGTGAAAGAATTCACGTCCAAACTTCATTACGACACTTGGGCTTGGATAGCTGTTTGTTTTGCATTTTTGAGTTTACTTTCTTTTTTAGGCTATTATTTTGGAAACACGGTGTTTTTAAAACGTACTTTTTTCAGTTTGTTTCTTTTGTTTTTAATCGGAATTGGTGTAACCGTTTTCTCCGCTTTTTTACAAAAGAAATTCGATACAAATTATAATCCTGCCATTGTTTTTGCAGAAGCCACCACTTTAAAATCCGAACCAAAAAACAGTTCTGAAGATGTAGCAACACTTCATGAAGGCACTAAAGTTTTCGTTTTAGAAACCTTAGGAAATTGGTCACAGGTAGAATTAACCGACAAAACCAAAGTGTGGATTAATAAAGAAGCGATTAAGGAAGTGAAAAAATAGTATTCAAACTTTATCGAGCATCAATCTTCAATATAGGAAAAACACCTTAAAAAACACAGAATAAAGAACAAAGACGATAGATTGCTTAAAAAACAAAACCATCGATTATCTTTGCAAAACTAATATAGAAAGTTGGGAACAGTCTTTTTTCTTTTCTCTTTTTTCTTTCATCTATAAAAAATGTCAAGAGACGAACAATTAAAACAGCGTTGGGAAAGCGTTGTCAATATATTATCAGAAAAATTTTCAGGCGGAGAAGACCTTGATTTAGAAGGAATTATCTACTTAATTGGCGTGCAAGAATTAGGAAAAATTCATGCGACTTTCAAAAAAGACGAAAAAGTAAACCTCATGCACATCGCTATTTGTCGTTTGTTAGAACCATATGGATATTACGAATTTGAATATTTCGATAACGAAGGTTGGCCCCATTATAAAGCAAAAGAAGAATTGCCTCCACTAAAAGCAGGCGAACAAGCTGTGCTAATGAAAGAAGCAATTGTGAGCTACTTTTTAGAGAAAGAGTTGATTGAGTAATGATTTAAGATTAACGATTTATGATTTTAGAAGTTTTAGCCGACTTGAAACTTGAAACTTGAAACAAAATACATAAATTTGCATTTTACAAAACGAGCGATGACAGAAACGATTAAAGCACATATTGAAGAAGTAAAAGCTTTTCAAACCGATAATAAAGAACAATTAGAAGCTTTCCGAATTAAGTATTTAGGAAGTAAAGGCTTGTTGAAAGACTTTTTTGCCGAATTCAAAAATGTTCCAAACGAACAAAAGAAGGAATTTGGGCAAGTCATCAACGAATTGAAAACTTCGGCGGAAGAAAAGGTAAAATCCATTCAAGACGCTTTAGAAAATAAAGAAATAGCAAAAGGAATTTACGGCGATACTACTCGTCCTGGAGAAGCGATGAACGTTGGTTCGCGCCACCCTATTTCGATTGTAAAAAACCAAATGATTGATATTTTTTCAACTATTGGTTTCAACGTGTCCGAAGGTCCAGAAATCGAAGACGATTGGTACAATTTCACCGCATTAAATTTACCAGAATATCATCCAGCAAGAGATATGCAGGATACGTTTTTCATTCAAACTAATCCTGATGTTTTATTGAGAACACACACTTCATCAGTGCAAGTGCGTTACATGGAAAACAATAAACCGCCAATTCGTACGATTTCTCCAGGAAGAGTATTCCGTAACGAGGCAGTTTCTTCGCGTTCGCACTGTATTTTCCATCAAGTGGAAGGTTTGTATATTGATAAAGACGTTTCGTTTGCCGATTTAAAACAGACTTTGTTGTATTTTACGAAAGAAATGTTCGGAAAATCGAAAATCAGATTACGTCCGTCGTATTTTCCATTTACTGAGCCAAGTGCTGAAATCGATATTTATTGGGGATTAAAAACCGAAACTGATTACAGAATCACCAAAGGAACCGGTTGGTTAGAAATTGGTGGTTGCGGAATGGTAGATCCAAACGTATTAAAAAATTGCGGTATCAACCCAGACGAGCATACTGGTTTTGCTTTCGGAATGGGAGTAGAGCGTATTGCCATGTTGTTGTATCAAATTGGCGATATTCGTATGTTTTATGAAAACGACGTACGTTTTTTAGAGCAATTCAAATCGAGTATATAATTTTTTAACCACAAATAGCACTAAGTTTTTTCACAAAGCTCACAAAGTTTTGTGTTCCTTGTGCATTCTTTGTGTACCTTGTGGTTACATTTAATTTAAAAATGAAAAAAGACATCATCATCCCAAAAGTAGCAAACGTTCACATTGTAGCTTTTCAAGAATGGAACGACGATTTTATGGAGAATTCTTGGTACGCTTATTTAATAAACGATACCGATGATTTGCTAGAAATGGCTATGGTAGTTTCACGTGCTTATGGTTTAATCAATGGCGAAGAACGCAAAACAGGAACTTTTCGTCATGCGTTTGCTAAAGTAGAACCAAGAACCGCCATTAAAGTTGAATTGTTAGAAAACAATGTCTTACAATTGAATAACGAATTCCTATTGTCATACTTCGCAAACGGACAATTATTCGATAAAACCTTTGTTTTTAGAACCAATTCCATCAACGAAAAAGCTATTGTTGATTTACCTATTATCAACAAAAAAGGCGTTTTTGCAAATTAGATTTTAACATTTTTTCCCAAAATATTTCTACCTTTAAGAAATTTTTCAATCCTATGAAATCATTTCTTATTGCTTTAGCCTTTTTAACGACTACTTTTTCACAAGCACAAGATTACGCCAGACACGTCAACCCATTTATTGGAACCGGCGGTCACGGACATACATTTCCTGGTGCAACTGTGCCTTATGGAATGGTACAATTGTCACCAGATACCAGAATCGATGGCAGTTGGGATGGTTGTAGTGGTTATCATTATGATGATAGTACAATTTACGGATTTTCTCATACACACTTAAACGGAACGGGTGTTTCAGATTATGGTGATATTATGTTAATGCCAACTATGGGCGAACCTTCGTTTGATAACAAAATCTATTCTTCTACTTTCTCGCATGCTAATGAAAAAGCTTCCGCTGGATTTTACTCTGTGAAATTAGACAAACACAATATCGATGTGCGATTAACCACTTCAACACGAGTTGGTTTTCATGAATATACGTTTAATAAAGCAGGACAAGCGAATATTATTTTAGATTTGAATCACCGTGATAAATTGTTGGAAGGAAGAATTCGTTTAATTGATGATAAAACCATTGAAGTCTTACGAAGAAGTGAAGCTTGGGCTAGAGATCAATATGTGTATGCACGAATTGAGTTTAATGTTTCGATTAAACAAGTTTTAGCAAAAAAATCACCTGAAAGTAGTAATTACGACATAGAACGAGACGCTATAATTTTCTCTAAACAAGTCAAAAAAGGCGAAAAAATCCTCGTAAAAGTTTCGCTTTCGCCAACGAGTTATGAAGGAGCGAAATTAAACAGTTCCGAAATCAAACATTGGGATTTCGATAAAGCGCATAAAGCAGCTATCTCACTTTGGAACAAAGAATTATCAAAAATTGAAGTAACTTCAAATGATAAAGACAAGCTAGCGATTTTCTACACAGCCTTGTATCACACGATGATGCAACCCAATATTGCACAAGATTTGGATGGAAAATACCGTGGTAGAGACAACCAAATTCATACAGCAGAAGGCTTTGATTATTACACGGTTTTTTCACTTTGGGATACGTTTCGGGCAGCACATCCACTTTATACCTTGATTGATAAAAAACGAACTTCTGATTACATCAATACGTTCATCAAACAATACGAACAAGGCGGTAGATTACCTGTTTGGGAATTAGCATCCAATGAAACGGATTGTATGATAGGTTATCATTCCGTTTCTGTAATTGCCGATGCGATGGCAAAAGGCATCACAGGTTTTGATTACGAAAAAGCATTTGAAGCCAGTAAAGCGTCTGCGATGCGCGATGTGTTAGGTTTAGAAGCCTACAAGAAAAACGGCTTCATTTCGATGGATGACGAACACGAAAGCGTTTCAAAAACTTTGGAATATGCTTATGACGATTGGTGTATTGCCCAAATGGCTAAGCTTTTAAAAAAGCAAGAAGACTATCAGTATTTTATGATGCGTTCTCAAAATTGGAAAAATATTTTCGATTGGGAAACGGGTTTTATGCGTCCAAAGAAAAATGGCGGTTGGGACAAACCGTTTGATCCAAGAGAAGTCAATAATAATTTCACAGAAGGGAATTCGTGGCAATATTCGTTTTTCGTACCACAAGATATTTCTGGAATGATTCAAGCGTATGGCGGACCTGAAAAATTTGAAGCTAAATTAGATGAAATGTTCAATAGCGAAAGCAAAACTACAGGTAGAGAACAAGTCGATGTAACGGGTTTAATTGGGCAATATGCGCACGGAAACGAACCAAGTCACCACATGGCGTATTTGTACAATTATGTAGGTAAGCCTGAAAAAACGAAGGAGAAAGTACATTATATTTTAAACGAATTTTATAAAAACACGCCCGATGGTTTAATTGGCAACGAAGATTGCGGTCAAATGAGTGCTTGGTATGTGTTGAGTTCAATGGGGATTTATCAAGTGACGCCGGGGCAACCCACTTGGGATATTAATGAACCTTTTTTAGACGCAAAAGTTAGTATTGATGATAATAAACCAAACTATCTTCACTTACCTAATGCTAGAGGTATTTTGCCTCAATTCGGAATAGAAAACGTTGACAAACCAGCGCATCAATTAATTATTCCCGTTCCAGTAATTCAAGCAGAAAGTAAATCGTTTAAAGACAATTTGAAGATTGAAATTATTAATTTAGACAAAGATAAATATGAACTTATTTATAATATTGAAAATCCTAATAATAAGAATTTGTTAGGTTTAAGAAGATATACAGAACCTTTTTACATTACAGAAAGTTGTAAAGTAAATGCCTTTAATATAATTAGAAAAAGCAATAATTACAGCAACGCTATTTCCGCAACCTTCTTCAAAAAACCAAACAATTACAGCATCAACATTAAATCCAAATACAATCCACAATATCACGCGGGTGGACCTGATGGGTTGTTAGATGGTATTTTAGGAACCGAGAACTGGAGAAAAGGCGATTGGCAAGGCTACCAAAGTCAGGATTTTGAAGCGGTGGTAGATTTACAAGAAATTAAAAGTATTACTGAAATTTCAGCACGCTTTTTACAAGACCAACGTTCGTGGATTTTAATGCCTACAAAAGTGGAATATTACATTTCAGATGATAATGTGAATTTTACCTATTTCGGTTCAATAAACAATACGTTAGATCCAAAAATTGAAGAAAACATTATTTTAAATTTCACAGCTAACGAAACCAATAACAAAAAAGCACGTTACGTAAAAGTTATTGCCAAGAACTTCGGAAAATTACCCGAATGGCATCAAGGTTTTGGTGGTGATGCGTTTATCTTTATAGATGAAATTACGATAAAGTAAATCCTTATTCTAAAAAACAAAAGAAGGCACAAAGTTCATTTTATAGCGTTCTTTCTGCCTTCTTTGTGTATTTAGTGGTTATTAGATTAATCCTCATCAGGAAACAATAAAGAAGCGATTACAGACAATATTAATACACCGCCAACAACCAACAGCGAAACAGTAGTTTCAATATGAAAAAATGGCACTATAATCATTTTTACACCAATAAAAGTTAAGATGATAGCCAATCCATATTTCAGTTTACTGAACATGTACATAAAGTTGGCCAGCAAGAAATATAGTGAGCGCAATCCTAAAATTGCAAAAATATTGGACGTATATAAAATAAATGGATCGTCTGGAGCGATGGCGAAAATGGCCGGAATACTGTCAACAGCAAATAATAAATCGGTAAATTCTACAATCGCAACCACCACAAACAAAGGTGTTGCCATTTTGATGCCGTTTTGAATGGTAAAGAATTTATCGCCATCAAAATTCGGACTTACTTTAAAAAATTTATGTACGAATTTTGAACCGGCACTTTTACTAAAATCTTTACTTCCATCATCTTCTTCACTACTAAACCCCGATTTGATTCCGGCAACGATAAGAATCATCCCGAAAATGGTTAAAAGATAATTGATTTTTACCATTTGTCCGAAGAGTTCCATTTCGGGTAAATAGGTATAATTCAGCAACCAAACTCCAGTAAAAATAAAAATGGCTCTAAAAACCAAAGCACCAATTACACCCCAAAATAATACTTTATGTTGTGCTTCTTTTGCCACATTGAAATAGCCAAAAACCAATATAAACACGAATAAATTATCTACCGAAAGTGCTTTTTCAATCCAATACGCGCCTTGAAATTGCATGAATTTTTCGGCACCCATATAGTGATAAATAATACCACTAAATCCCATAGCCAATGAAATCCAAACCGCAGACCAAATTGCCGCTTCACGATTAGAAACAACGTGCCCTTTTTTGTTTAAAACACCTAAATCTAGCACCAACATTGCAATAATGGTAACGGTAAACGCCGTTATAATGCCTGGATGATCAATTAAATGGTCAATTGCACCTGTTTTTAGAGACAGCATGAGTTAGTTTAATTTATCGGTTAATTTTTTGAAAACAGCTTTCGCTTCTTTATTTTCATATAAAATTTGGTATACCGCATCAATAATTGGGGTATCAGCACCATATTCTTGGTTTAATTTATAGGCACTTTTTACGGCATAATAACCTTCGGCTACCATACTCATTTCCATTTGGGCTGATTTTACGGTGTAGCCTTTCCCAATCATATTTCCAAACATTCTATTTCGAGAAAAAACCGAATATCCTGTAACTAATAAATCACCTAAATAGGCCGAATTATTAATATTTCGTTTCATTTTATGTACTTTTCTGATGAATTTCTTCATTTCGCGAATACCATTACTCATCAATACCGCTTGAAAATTATCACCATAGCCTAAACCATGAGCCATACCTGCTGCAATAGCATAAATGTTTTTAAGAACTGCAGCATATTCTGTCCCAATAATATCATCAGTAGTTTTTGCTTTGATGTAATGTGAACTTAAATTTTGTGCCACATATTTTGCTTTTTTCCTGTCACTGCAAGCTATAGTTAAATAAGATAAACGTTCCATAGCCACTTCTTCTGCATGACAAGGACCCGTGATTACACCAATATTCTCAAACGGAATGTCGTATTTGGTATGAAAATGTTCGCCTACAATTAGGCTCGATTCAGGGACAATTCCCTTGATAGCAGAAAATATAATTTTACCACTTAAACTTTCGGTTAAATTTTCTAATTCTTTACTTAAAAAGGCCGATGGCACTACAAAAATAACATAATCAGCATAAGCAACTGCTTCGTTAATGTCATTTGTAAGTTTTAATTTGCTAGTATCAAAAGTAACCGAACTTAAATAATTGGGGTTGTGTTTTTGTAGTTTTAAATGCTCAATCGCGGTTGTGCTGCGCATGTACCAAGCTATTTCCTCTTGATTTTCACATAGCATTTTAGCAATTGCAGTAGCCCAACTTCCTCCTCCAATGACTGCAAATTTTGGCTTATTTTCCATTTTTCCATTTAATTTTGAACATCAAAAATAGTTATTTAAAAAGGATTTACAAAAAACGGATGCTAAACTCTTTTTAATGTCGCATTTAAACACGAATTTCACGAATTAACACCAATTTTCTTTACTTTCTTTGAAATTTATTTTTTGCCAAAGCTTTCTAAACTTTGCGAAAAACTTCAAAACTTTGCGTTAAAAATTATTCGTGTTAATTCGTGAAATTCGTGAAATTTGTGTTCATTTTAATAACTCATTTCCACAATTGTTTTTACCTTTTCTAGCGTAATGTTTTGTTTTTCTCCCAAGGCTTTCCATCCTCTTTCTTCAAAACGGGCTATAATAAAATCGGCTGTTTTTTCGATGTTTTGAGCGTTTTCAGATAATTTGGTTTTCATGCCCATTTTGTGGAAGAAATCCACGGTTTTTTCGATGGCTTTTTCTGCAATTTCTTCGGTTGAATTTCCTTGAATGTTCCAAACGCGCTGGCCATATTGCGCTAATTTTTCTTTTTTTGTTTCAAACAGCACACGATATAAATTTGGACCAATGATAGCCAATGTTCTCGCGTGATCAATTTCATATAAAGCCGTTAATTCATGACCAATCATGTGGGTTGCCCAATCGGACGGAACCCCTTTTTGAATTAAACCATTTAAAGCCATGGTAGCACACCAAACAAAGTTAGAAGCCAATTTATAATCACCAGGATTTTCAACAACATCAGGGCCAATTTCGATTAGTGTTTGTAATATTCCTTCGGCAATCCGGTCTTGTAATAAAGCATCGTGAGGATAGGTAATGTATTGTTCTAAAACGTGTGTAAATGCATCAACTACGCCATTTTGTAACTGTCTTTTAGGTAACGAAGTAATAAAAGCGGGGTCTACAATAGAGAAAACGGGGAATAAAGCACTTCCGCCCAAAGTTAATTTTTCTTGAGTAGCTTCTATGGTCACCACAGCACCCGAATTCATTTCAGAGCCAGTTGCCGGTAAGGTTAAAACGGTTCCAAATGGAATTACTTTTGAAACATCTTTGAATAATATTCTTTTTTTAAGAATTTCGGATGCATCGCCTTCAAAATGTACGGCTGCCGAAATAAATTTTACGCCATCAATTACGCTTCCACCACCAACAGCTAGAATAAATCCGATTTTTTCAGATCGAATGATTTCAACCGCTTTCATCAACGTTTCAAAACGCGGATTGGGTTCGATGCCGCCAAATTCTATAACTTCATTTGCAAGAAACTGGGAGTTAAGTGCCGTTTTTACTTGGTCGAATACACCATTTTTAAAGATGCTTCCACCGCCATAAGCAATAAGAATTTTTGTGTTTGAAGGAACGAGATCAGTTAATTTAGTGATTTGCCCTTTACCAAATACATAGTTTACAGGATTGTATAATTCGAAGTTTGTCATTATAATTTACTTTATCGAACAAATCTACAAAAGATAATTAATTGAAGATTGTTAAAACATCATTTAAAAGTAAATGATATATGATTTTATATAAAAACCATATATTTGATATATTATTGAAAATTTATTAATCAACAATTTAAATATGAAAAAGTTAATTATTGCATGTCTATTAGTAACTAATTTATTGATAGGTCAGGAAAATTACAACTCAAAATCATTATTAATTAAATTTAATTCCGATTTATGGGATGTTTCCAAATTAAATTTAAATGAAAACACTTTTTCAATTTTAAATATAGATTTATGGTTAAAAGAAAATAATATAAAAAAAATTACCCCCATAGGGCAAGCAAAAATCACTTATACTTTCCAAATAGATTTTAAAGAACCATTAGATATTACAAAATGCATAAGCATTTTAAAAAAGTATCCAGAAATAAAGCACATAGAACCAGATTATATTTCAGAAGGTGGGGGTAAAAAATATGATGTTTTACAAACACCAAATGATGCTTTATATAACAGACAATGGGGTGTCTTTAATAATGGTACTTTTAATATTTCAGGAATGCCGTTTACTTCTGAAAATGATGCCGATGCGGATATAGATTTGGCCTGGGATTTTGAAACAGGGGATCCCAATATGTTGATTGCCGTTCCAGACACTGGGTTTAGGTTAACTCATCCTGAATTAGCAGGTAGAATATGGACAAATTCTAATGAAATTGCAAACGATGGAATCGATAATGATAATAATGGATTGATTGATGATGTAAATGGTTGGGATTTTGTAAATAATGACAATAATGCTTCTGATGATCATGGTCATGGAACCAATTGTTCGGGGATATTACTTTCAAAAGGGAGTAATAGTATTGGTTATGCAGGTGTTAATTGGAACTCAAAACTACTCCCTTTAAAAGTGTTAGATTCAAATAATAGCGGACAATATTCTTGGATGGCAAATTCAATATATTATGCAGTAGATAGAGGGGTAAAAATCATTAGTATGTCCATAGGTGGCACTGGGAATAGCACAATATTGCAAGATGCAATTCAATATGCAATAACAAATAATGTAGTTTTTGTAACATGCATGATGAATTTTAACAACAACACAACGTATTATCCAGCAGGTTATGCAAGCACCATGGATATTATTGCCGTAGGTTCAACAGATTCTGATGACGATCGTACTGCACCGTTTTTTTGGAGTACTACATCAGGAAGTAATTATGGTAATCATATTACAGTAGTAGCTCCAGGAAATTATATTTATGGTTTAAGTTCGTCTTCTGATACAAATTACAATAGTTATTGGGGTGGGACATCTCAAGCTACACCATTAGTTGCTGGGATAGCATCGCTTTTACTTTCAAGAAATCCAAATTTAACTCCACTTCAGATAAAAAATCTTTTAAAATCAACAGCTCAGGATCAAGTAGGATTGCCTAGCGAAGATTTACCAGGATTTGACCAATATATGGGATGGGGAAGAGTTAATGCTTTCAATGCGTTTCAAACGTTGTCAAATGAAAACTTTACAATAAGTAACCAAGAGTTTAGTTATATAAATCCCGTCAAAAATAAAAAATTCCAACTTTTTTCAAAAAAGATGTATAATAACTTAAATATTTATGTTTATTCACTTGATGGAAAACTTATTCAATCTGATAAACTTGATATTTATGAAGGAAAAAACGATATTACTTTTAATCATCCGAAAGGAAGTTATATTTTAATTCTTGACACAGAATCGTATCAAAAAAGTATAAAAATTGTGGTAAATTAAATGCTATTAAGCTGAAAATTGAAAATAGTCTTTCATATCATTTTTATACAATTTTTTCTCCCAATTTTCTTTTGACAAAAAGAAGTAAATTAATTTTTGTTCTTCAATTTCAGTTACTAAACCAATACTTTTTTTGGTTTTAGCCAGGTTAAAATAGAATAAAAAATGATGATGCACATCTATATATTTTAAAAATAATGCTGCTTTTTTGTAATATTTATGGGCTTTTTTTGGCTCGTTTTCATGATAAAAACAATTGCCAATTTTAAAATAAACATTGAATAAATTTTGATACTTATTTGGTTTATTCTTTATTGTTTTTAATAATTTGTTACCTAATGCAATTAGCGCTTCATTAGAGTAAATGTCAGCGTCTAATAATTCAATTAAATATTCAATTTCATCGTTTTTTGAAATAAGATTTTTAGTCCAAAAGGAATATAGTTCTTTTTCACTCCATATTGAAAAAACGGTTTCTTTTAAAATGGACTTTATCTGATTTGAAGAGCCTGTTTTAAAATAATTTTCTAGCAAAAGTTGAAAAATCGATTCTTTAGTATAATTTGATTCTTGTGAATTAACATAAATTGTTAACTTATTGAAATTAAAAAGTTTATGGCCAATTTAAAAGAAAAATATCCAGCAAAAAACACGCAATGGGTTACGATTTTAAATGATACTGATGAAACAAAGTGGATAGAGTTTTTAGAGAAAAATCAATTAGAAAGTGCGGCAATTAATTTAAAATCAATTGATCCTACAAAAGCATACCAACACCAACTCAATGCTTATTCAAATCCAACCTATTTTTTACTAGATAAAGAAGGAAAAGTAGTGCTTAAATCATTCAACAATAAAGCAATTCTAGAGATTATAAATAAGTAAATTGACACAATACATATAAGGGATACATAGTGGATACTTGGGAGATACTTAGGGAAGAGTCACTTCTTATAAAAATTATTATGTTCTACATATTCCCAAACTTTATTGGGTAACATCGGAACTACATTTTTACCTTTTTTAATGCTTTCGCGAATGAAAGTGGAAGATAATTCAATAACCGGCGCATCTATACGATGAATTTTCGCATGATTTACAAATTGTTCATCTATTTCATCTGAATTCACACGTGGATAGACATAAATAGCATGATTTTGAAGGATCACTTCGTAATTTTTCCACTTATGTAGCGAGTTCAAATTGTCTTCGCCCATAATCAACGAAAACTCGTGTTTTGGAAATTTTTCTTGTAAATGTGCTAAGGTATTGACCGTGTAATTCGGTTGTGGTAATTTGAATTCAATATCAGAAGGTTGAATTTTCGGAAAATCTTCGGTGGCCAAATGTACCATGTGCAAGCGATGATAATCATCTAACAAAGAACTTTTCTTCTTATGCGGATTATGCGGTGTAACCACCATCCAAATTTGATCCAAATCAGAATGCTCTGCCATATGATTGGCAATAATTAAATGCCCAATGTGAATGGGATTAAACGTTCCGAAATATAGACCTATTTTCATTTTTAAACACTAATTTCACAAATTATCACGAATTCAAAATAATTAAACTTCACAAAATTTGTGCTAATTCGTGGAATTTGTGTTGATGAATTTTTTTACTAAATGATACGCTTCCTCTTTTGCTACCTCTAAATCATAATTTTTAATAATCGTATCAAACTGTGGTGCCGTTGCTAACTCCACAGATGCTTTTGCAATACGCATATTTATTTTGTCTTCACTTTCTGTAGAACGTTGTTTTAAACGACGTTTTAATTCATCAACGCTTGGGGGTTTTACAAAAACAGCTAAAGTTTCATTCGGAAATTTATGTTTTATGCGCAATCCGCCCGCAACATCAATATCAAAAATTACATGTTTACCTAACGCCCAGATGCGCTCTACTTCGGCTTTTAAAGTGCCGTAGAAATTATCGGTATATACTTCTTCCCATTCTACGAAATCTTCGGCTTTAATATGCTTTTTGAATTCGTCCCACGAAATGAAATAATAATCTGTTCCATGAACTTCTTCGCCACGTGGTTCACGCGTTGTACACGAAATCGAAAATTCTAAATTCAAATCGGGTTGGGCTAATAAATGCCTTACTATGGTTGTTTTTCCTGAACCTGATGGCGCAGAGAATACGAATAATTTTCCTTTAGTCATTGTTTAGTTCTGTATTATCCTGCAAGGTTTCCAAAACCTTGTAGGTTTGATTTAATTGACACCTACAAGGTTTTGGGAACCTCGCAGGAATTTTATAAAACGTTTAACACTTGCTCCTTAATCTTTTCCAATTCATCTTTCATCATTACCACCAATTTTTGCATTTCGGTATGGTTCGATTTGGATCCCATCGTATTGATTTCTCTTCCCATTTCTTGGGTGATGAAACCTAATTTTCTTCCGTTGGCTTCCATCCCGTTAAGGGTTTCTAGAAAATAGTTCAAATGGTTGCCCAAACGTACTTTTTCTTCGGTAATGTCGTATTTTTCAAGATAAAAAATCAATTCTTGTTCGAAACGATTTTCATCAACGTTCACTTTAAGTTCGTCTAGAGCAGTGTGCAAACGAGTTTTTACTGTTTCCACCCGTTCGGCATCATAAGAAACCGCTTCGTTCATTAAATTATTGATGTTGGCAATTCTTAATTGGAATTCTTTTTCTAATGAAGCACCTTCATCTTTTCTAAAATTTGCGATGTTTTCCAAGGCTTCATCAATCACAGTTTGGATTTGTTTCCAATCATTTGCATCGATTTCGTCGCGCTCTGTTTTTAAGGCATCGGGCATACGAACCGCCATTTTTAGTAATTCGGTTTCATCAGCATTTGGAAGTACCGCTTTCATTTGGTTCATGTAGCCATTTACAATTGGCACATTAATTTTAGAAGTTGTTTCTTCGCCAGTTACTTCTACATAAAGCGAAAAATCAACCTTTCCACGCTCTAAACGTTGCGAAATTTGATTGCGTAAACCCAACTCCATTTCACGAAAAACAGAAGGCATACGTGTATTTAAGTCTAAACCTTTACTGTTTAGTGATTTGATTTCTACGGTAATTTTTTTGGTTGGTAATTGCAAAGAAGCTTTCCCAAAACCCGTCATGGATTGTATCATAATTGAATAAAAATGTCATCAAAGATATGAAAAGTTCTTAGTAATTAGTGAATAGTGAATAGTGAATAGTGATTAGTCTTTTCAAAAATGCTAATTACTAATTACTTGTCACTAGTCACTTTTTTCTGCGTTACCAAATAAACTCCCACAAATATCAACACTGCCGAAATCAGTTTCACAAAACTCAAATCGTCTTTTCCTAAACTTACGGCAAAAATAGTAGCAAAAAGCGGTTGTAAATAGATAAATACGGCTACGGTTGTGGGCTTGAGTTCTCGCATGGAAATCAAATTCAGTAAATAAGTTAAGAAGGTTGAAAACACCACTACAAAACCAATTTTCCAGAAAATATCAGTAGGTAAATGAGCAAAATCTATCGCTTGAAATTCGTTCCAACCAAAAGGCAATACCATTAAGAATCCAAACGTATAAATCCATTTTACAAACGTGAAGGCGTTGTATTTATCCATTAATTTCTTGACGATAATCAAGTAAAATCCATAAGAAACGGCATTTACAAAAACCAATAAATTCCCTAAACTTGCATTTGTGGCATTGACTAATGATTTTCCATATAAAATTAAAGTTACGGTTCCAGCTAAGCCTAAAATGATGCCCAATATTTTTCGGTTTTCCATGCGCTCTTTCATGATAAAAGCAGATAAAACCAATACAATCATAGGTGTTGTAACCATTAAAACAGCTCCCATAATGGGTGAAGTGTAACTCAATCCTTTAAAAAAAGTGAGCATATTGAAAGCCACTCCAAAAAAGGCAGCGGCAACAATGCGAGGAAAATCTTCTTTGGCAATTTTTTCTTTTGGACCAAAGAAGGAAATCAACCAAAATAACACCACCGAACCACCAACACGCATGACAATAAATCCGAAAGCGTCGACATATTTGGGCATAACATCTTTAGCAATTGTAAAAGTTACACCGTAAATAATGGAAACTAAGGTAGCGGCAAATAATGCCCAATTTCTTTTAGACACTTTGAAGAGCTTTCGTTAATTTAAGGACATTGGGTTGTGTGTTTCCAATAAAAATTTCATCATTAAAAAGAACAACAGGACGACTCAAAAATGTGTAATGTTCTAAAAGGTATTTTTTGAAATCGGCTTCTGTTAGGTTTTTATCTTTTAAACCCAATGATTTGTATAATTGTGCTTTTTTACTGAATAATGCTTCGTAACTTCCTGAAAGCTGATACATTTCTTCTAAATCGCTTTCCGAAATTGGATTTTGACGAATATCTATAAACGTTAATTTATTTGAATTGGGTAACGATTTGATGATTTTTCGGCACGTATCGCACGAAGCCAAATAATATATTTTGTTCATTTTATGAATTTTTATTTTATGCCACAAAAATACAGCCTTTTGAATTCTAAAAATCAGTAATTTTGTAAAAAAATAAATTCGAATGAAATTCAATACTAAAACCATACATGGTGGGCAACATCATGAAAAAATAACTGGAGCCGTAATGCCTCCTGTGTTTCAAACGTCGACTTACGTACAAACAAGTCCAGGAAAACCAGTAGGCGACTATGAGTACAGTAGAGCGGCAAATCCTACAAGAACTGCTTTAGAAGACGCTTTAGCAAGTATCGAAAACGGGGCAAGAGGTTTGGCTTTTTCATCAGGATTAGCTGCAACCGACTGTTTGTTACGTATGTTCAAAGCTGGTGACGAAATCATCGCAATGGACGATTTATATGGTGGAACGTATCGATTATTTACAAGATTATATAAAGATAGCGGTATCAAATTTCATTTTGTAGATATGAATGATTTGGAAAAATTCCAATCGTTAATCAATGAAAACACCAAATTAGTTTGGGTAGAAACACCAACCAATCCATTAATGAAGTTAGCCGATATTGCGGCAATTGCACAAATTACTAAAAAGCATAAAATTTTGTTTGCAGTAGATAACACTTTTGCAACGCCTTATTTACAAAAACCTTTAGATTTAGGCGCTGATATTGTAATGCATTCGGCAACTAAATATTTAGGAGGTCATTCAGATGTAATTGCAGGCGCATTAATCATCAAAGATAAAACGTTGGGCGAAGAACTACACTTCAAACAATTCGCAACAGGCGCAACTTTAGGACCAATGGACTCTTTTTTGGTGTTAAGAGGCATTAAAACATTGCATTTGCGCGTACAACGTCATTGCGAAAACGGTGAAAAAGTAGCAGCCTATTTAGACAATCATCCTTTAGTAGAACGAGTATATTATCCAGGATTAAGTTCGCATCCGTTTCATGAAATTGCCAAAAAACAAATGAGTGGCTTTGGCGGAATGGTAACGTTCACTTTCAAATCGGGTAAAAAAGAAGAGGCAATTAAATTCTTAGAAAATTTAAAAGTATTTACTTTAGCCGAATCATTAGGCAGTGTAGAATCATTAGCCAATCATCCCGCTTTAATGACACATGCTTCTATTCCTGAAGATAAAAGAAAAGAAGTGGGTATTTCTGATGATTTAGTGCGATTGAGCGTAGGAATCGAAGATATTGAAGATTTATTAGCAGATTTAGAGCAAGCGTTTAAAGCATAATAATCAATAAGAAGAAATAAATCACTAAAAAAGGTACGAGTATAAAGATGTGCTTTTTTTGCTTAGTTTTTAATAATTAAGAAATACCTTGTATATTTGTCGGCTTAACGCAAACGGTTTCATTAATAGAATAAACATAAAGATATAGCCCCATGATGGAAAAAAAGATAAATGATTTTATGGCGCAGGTTGAAGCCAAAAATCCAAACGAACCAGAATTTATCCAAGCAGTAAGAGAGTTTGCAGAAACCGTAATTCCGTTTATTGCCGATCATAAAAAATATGGCGGAAAAAATTTATTATTAAGAATCGCCGAGCCAGAAAGAGCAGTTATTTTTAGAGTGCCTTGGGTTGATGATAATGGAGAAATTCAAGTAAATAGAGGATTTAGAATCCAAATGAATTCTGCAATTGGGCCTTATAAAGGAGGAATTCGTTTTCATAATACGGTAAATTTATCAGTACTTAAATTTTTAGCATTCGAACAAGTTTTCAAAAATAGTTTAACCACATTACCTATGGGTGGTGGTAAAGGAGGGTCAGATTTTGATCCACAAGGAAAATCAGATTCAGAAGTAATGCGTTTTTGTCAATCTTTTATGACCGAATTATGTCGTCATATTGGACCTGATTTAGATGTTCCTGCAGGAGATATTGGAGTAGGAGCTAGAGAAATTGGATACATGTTTGGTCAATACAAACGTATCAGAAACGAATTTACAGGAGTGTTAACCGGAAAAGGGTTAGCTTATGGAGGTTCATTAATCCGTCCTGAAGCAACAGGCTATGGAGTGGTATATTTCACCGAACAAATGCTAAAAACTAGAGGAGAAAAAATTGCAGGTAAAACGGTGGCTATTTCTGGTTTTGGAAATGTAGCTTGGGGTGTTGCCTTAAAAATTAATGAATTGGGCGGAAAATTAGTTACTATCTCTGGTCCTGATGGATATATCTATGATGCAGATGGAATTTCTGGTGAGAAAATAGAATTCATGCTCGACATGAGAGCAAGTGGTGATAACAGAGCAGCAGCATATGCTGAAAAATATCCAAATGCTGTTTTTCATAAAGGGAAAAGTCCATGGGAAGCAAAAGTTGATATTGCAATTCCATGCGCTACACAAAATGAATTGAACGAAGAAGATGCAAAAAAATTAATTGCTAATGGTGTTATGTGTGTAACCGAAGCAGCAAATATGCCTTGTACTTTGGATGCTATCAAACAATTTTTAGATGCGAAAGTATTATTTGCACCTGGAAAAGCTGCAAATGCTGGAGGGGTAGCGGCCTCAGGGTTAGAAATGACACAAAATTCCATTCGTTTAAATTGGACTAGTGAAGAAGTAGATATGCGTTTGAAAGATATTATGGTGGGCATTCACAGTCAATGTAAAACGTATGGAACAGATGCCGATGGTTATGTAAATTATGTAAAAGGAGCAAATATTGCCGGTTTCGTTAAAGTAGCCGATGCTATGTTAGCACAAGGAGTTGTTTAATAAATACAATCATTATAGTTCAAAAGCGCTTTCATTGTTTTGAAAGCGCTTTTTTTTAGATGATATATCAAAATTGAAATTAATTCGTTTATAGTATATTTGTAATTTACATTACTAATGAAAAAATCGGCGTACATATTTGTGTTTTTCTTTGCTCAACTGTTGTTTTCTCAGCAAAACAATCAGCAGTGGAAAGGGTATTTTTCCTATAACGAAATTGTGGATGTGGAAGGCACAACGGGCAAAATATTTGCAGCTACACAAAACACAATTTTTTCCAAAACAATAAATAGTTCAGAGCTCACCATTCACAATTCGGTTACAGGGTTTAAGTCAGAATTAATAACCGCAATACACCATTCAGAAACCACAAATAAAATTTTTGCGGGGAATAGTAATGGGCTATTGATTATTATTAATGCCGATGAATCAGTAACAACTAAAGTAGATATAATCAACGAAGTGCCTGTAGCTCCTAATAAGAAGAAAATTAATGATTTGTTCGAACACAATGGGCGATTATATATTGCAACAGATTATGGAATTTCTGTCTTAGATGTTACTACCCTAGAATTTATTACTACTTATTTCATTGGAACTTCTGGTCAAGAAACACAAGTGCTTCAAACTACAGTTTTAGGCGATGAATTATATGCTGTTACAAGAGATTTTGGTATTCGAAGAGGAACATTAACAAATCCTAATTTATTTGATTTTAATCAATGGCAAACATTTGTTGCGGGTTTTTGGTCTGGAATTGTTACTTTCAATAACCAGTTAATCGCCATGAATACCAATGCTAAAACGTATAAGTTTAACGGAATTAATCCACAAGAAATACTTAACCTCAACCAACCTGGATTAAAACTTAAAACAAATGGCGCCGAAATAATTGTTACAACAGCCAATCATGTTTTTGTATTAAATCAAGTATTTTCTCAACTAGCACACGTTACTTCAATTCCAGATTTTTCAGCTGTTTTTACGGCAGCAACAGTAGTAGGAACCAAATTGTATATTGGCACTGAAAAAAATGGATTGTTTTCAACAGATATAACAAATCCAACTGTTTTTGAAAGCATGTCGCCTAATGGACCACTTCAAAATTATATTTTTAGGATAAAAAAAGCTCCAAATTTTTTATGGGCGGTGTATGGCGATTATACCTTTGATTATAATCCGTTTCCTTTAGATGAATATGGAATTAGCAAATATTCTACAAATAATAGTTGGGAAACTATTCCTTATGAAAATTTATTTGAAGCAAAATCTATTTCAGGATTAGCAATTAGTCCTATTAATACTAATTTAGTTTATGCAACGTCATACTATTCTGGAGTTTTAAAAATAAACAACGAGGAAATAGAGCTTTTTAATAATATAAATACTGGACCTGATGGTTTAGAACCAATTGCTGCAAACCTTTTAGACTTTAGAATTAATAGTCCAGCATTTGACAAAAAGGGGAATTTATGGGTAACCAATAGAGGAACAGATAAAGCTATAAAAGTACTGCGCACAACAAATCAATGGCAATCATATGATATTGGTGACTATATAACGAACGGAAGATTCGCATCAATGGGAATTGATAGAAACGACACTAAATGGTTGCCAACTCGCGATGATGGTGTTATTGCTTTTAATGACACTCGAAACAACAAAACTTTAAGAATAGATGATAGTAGCGGATTGCCTACAACAAATGTTTTATGTATTGCAATTGACAAACGCAATCAATTATGGATAGGTACAGCAGCTGGGCTTAGGGTTTTATCTAGTGTAGATCAGTTTTTACAACAAGACGAACTCACGGTTTCAAATATTGTTATACAAGAAGGAGATTTAGCACAAGAGCTTTTTTATCAGCAAATAATAACTGACATTGCAGTAGATGGCGCCAATAGAAAATGGGTTGCAATTGATAATGGAGGTGTTTTTTTAGTTTCATCAAATGGACAACAAACGCTCTACCAATTTGATAAAAATAATTCTCCACTACCCAGTAATTCAATAAACGACATAGAAATTGACGATGTAACCGGCGAAGTTTTTTTTGCAACCGATAAAGGAATGGTTTCTTTTTTAGGCACATCAACTAAGCCAAGTGATAGTTTAGCCGATGTTTATGTTTATCCTAACCCTGTTCGACCAGGTTTTTCGGGGACTGTAAAAATTAGCGGATTAACCGATAAAGCCAATGTAAAAATCACCGATATTGAAGGGAATTTAGTCCACGAAACCACTACTGCTGGCGGAACTATTGAATGGGACACCACCGCGTTTGGAAAATACAAAGTAGCTTCTGGCGTATATATGATTTTTGTAGCCACTGAAGACGGATTAGATACTACGGTTAAAAAAGTAATGGTAATTCGATAATGCTCATAAAAACTAAAGCCATTGTCCTTTCTTCCTTAAAATATCAAGAAAAAAGCTTGATTGTCAAATGCTTTACGGAAAGCGACGGTTTAAAAAGTTATTTTGTTCCAAGCGCTTATTCTAATAAAAAGGTCAACCAAAAAATTGCTTATTTTCAGCCTTTAACCATAATTGAAATCGAAGCAAATCACAAGAATAAAGGCACGCTCGAACATTTTAAAGAAATTCGATTAGCACACAGCTACTATTCCATCAATACCGATATTGTTAAAAGCACGATTGTAATTTTTCTTTCCGAAATTTTACATCACGCCATCAAAGAAGAAGAAAAAAACCAAAGCTTATTTTCTTTTTTAGAAACTGCACTTCTTTGGTTTGATACGCACCAAGAAACGACCAATTTTCATCTTATTTTGATGATGGAAGTTACTAAATATTTAGGCTTTTATCCTGATCTGACCGAACTTGATTTTCCTTATTTTGATATCAAAGAAGGTTTATTTACACCATTTCAAAGCATCAATTCGTTAACCGAACACGAAACACATTTGTTTAAACGATTATTACAATTAAAATTTGATTCAGACCAAAAAATATTTGCTGGAATTGAACGCCAATTGCTATTAAAAATTCTCCTAGATTTCTACACATTACATCTCGATGGCTTCAAAAAACCAAAATCGTTAGAGGTCTTAAAAGAAGTTTTTTCTTAACACACAACTTTTGCCTTTTACCTTTTGCCTTTTCTCATTAAATCATTACTTTCGCAAATTGATTTAAGTAAGCGACAAAATGAGTACAAAATTTACGGAATATAAAGGACTTGACTTGCCAACAGTTGCATCAGAAGTTCTTGATTTTTGGAAGGAAAACAACATCTTTGAAAAAAGTGTATCTACACGTGAAGGAAACCAACCATTTGTATTTTTTGAAGGGCCACCTTCTGCAAATGGATTACCTGGAATTCACCACGTAATGGCGCGCGCGATTAAAGATATTTTTTGTCGTTATAAAACTCAAAAAGGCTACCAAGTTAAGCGTAAAGCAGGCTGGGATACGCACGGCTTGCCTGTAGAATTAGGTACCGAAAAAGAATTGGGTATTACCAAAGAAGACATTGGAAAAACCATTTCAGTTACCGAATATAACGAAGCGTGTAAAAGAACCGTAATGCGTTATACAGACGTTTGGAACGACTTGACTGAAAAAATGGGGTATTGGGTAGATATGGAAGATCCGTATGTGACCTACAAATCCAAATATATGGAATCGGTTTGGTGGTTGCTAAAACAAATTTACAACAAAAATTTGCTTTACAAAGGCTACACCATTCAACCGTATTCGCCAAAAGCAGGAACAGGTTTGTCTTCGCATGAAGTAAATCAGCCAGGTTCGTATCGTGATGTTACGGATACGACTGTTGTGGCACAGTTTAGAAGCCCCCTAACCCCCGAAGGGGGAACTGCCAATGATTTTGCTAAAGCATTTCGTTTAGACTCCCCTCCTTCGGAGGGGCTGGGGGAGGCTTTTTTCCTTGCTTGGACAACCACGCCTTGGACGTTGCCAAGTAATACCGCATTAACTGTTGGACCAAAAATTGACTATGTTTTAGTACAAACATTTAATCAATATACTTTTGAACCTGTAAATGTTATTTTAGCTAAGAATTTAGTTGGAAAACAATTTGGGAAAGGGTTTTTTGCAAGTACTGAAACTACTGATTTCGAAAATTTCAAAGCAGGAGATAAAAATATTCCATTCCAAATTTTAGCCGAATGCAAAGGTTCAGATTTAGTCGGAATTCGTTATGAACAATTGATGCCATTAGCGTTACCGTATCAAAACCCAGAAAATGCCTTTCGAGTAATTGCTGGAGATTTCGTAACTACCGAAGACGGAACTGGAATCGTTCACACCGCACCTACTTTTGGAGCTGATGACGCTAAAGTTGCGGCAGCAGCCACTCCAGAAGTGCCGCCAATGTTGGTGTTAGATGAAAATGGAAACGCAGTTCCTTTAGTAGATTTACAAGGAAAATTCATTTCTGGTTTAGGAGCATATTCTGGTAAATACGTTAAAAACGAATATTACAATGAAGGTGAAGCGCCAGAACGTTCAGCAGATGTTGAAATTGCTATCCAATTAAAAGAAGAAAACAAAGCCTTTAAGGTTGAAAAATACGTTCACAGTTACCCACATTGTTGGCGAACAGACAAACCTATTTTATATTATCCGTTAGATTCTTGGTTCATTAAAGTAACCGAAATTAAAGATAGAATGTTCGATTTAAACGAAACCATCAACTGGAAGCCAAAAGCAACAGGTGAAGGTCGTTTTGGAAATTGGTTGAAAAACGCTAACGATTGGAATTTATCGCGTTCAAGATATTGGGGAATTCCTTTGCCGATTTGGAGAAGTGAAGATGGAACAGAAGAAATGTTGTTAGGTTCTGTAGAAGAATTATACAACGAAATCGAAAAAGCAATTGCCGCTGGTGTTATGACTGAAAATCCATACAAAGGATTTGAAATCGGAAATATGACTGAAGAAAATTACGATTTAGTCGATTTACACAAAAATGTAGTAGACGAAATCGTATTGGTTTCCGAATCTGGAAAACCCATGAAACGTGAAACTGATTTAATTGACGTTTGGTTCGATTCGGGTGCGATGCCTTATGCACAATGGCATTATCCTTTTGAAAATAAAGATTTAATTGACGAAAACAAAGCATTTCCTGCCGATTTTATTGCAGAGGGAGTAGATCAAACGCGTGGTTGGTTTTATACCTTACACGCTATCGGAACCTTAGTTTTTGATAAAATTGCCTATAAAAACGTAGTTTCAAACGGATTAGTTTTGGACAAAAACGGACAAAAAATGTCGAAACGTTTAGGTAATGCGGTGGATCCATTTACTACTTTGGCTGAATATGGCCCAGACGCAACGCGTTGGTACATGATTTCAAATGCGAATCCTTGGGACAACTTAAAATTTGATATCGAAGGAGTAGCTGAGGTGCGAAGAAAATTCTTTGGGACGCTATATAATACGTATTCGTTCTTTGCTTTATATGCGAATATTGACGGTTTTACCTATGCTGAAGCCGAAATTCCGTTAGCAGAACGACCTGAAATTGACCGTTGGATTTTATCGGAATTACATACCTTAATTCAAGTGGTGGATGAAGCGTATGCCGATTATGAGCCTACAAAAGCAGCTCGTGCGATATCTGATTTTGTTCAGGAAAACCTAAGTAACTGGTATGTTCGTTTGTGTAGAAGACGTTTCTGGAAAGGCGAATATGCGCAAGATAAAATTGCAGCCTATCAAACACTTTACACTTGTTTAGTTACGGTTTCTAAGCTAAGCGCGCCAATTGCACCATTTTTCATGGACAAACTTTACAAAGATTTAACGCAAGCAACATCTACAGAAAAATCAAACAGTGTACATTTGGCCCTGTTTCCGGTTTCGGTTGAAAACTTTGTTGATAAATCGCTGGAAAGCAAAATGTTAAAGGCGCAAACCATTTCATCATTGGTATTGTCGCTGCGTAAAAAAGAAATGATTAAAGTGCGTCAACCATTGCAAAAGGTAATGATTCCGGTACTTGACAATGTATTTAGAGCAGAAGTTGAAGCCATTTCAGACCTGATAAAAGCGGAGGTAAACGTAAAAGAAATTGAACTTTTAGACGATGCATCAGGCGTTTTGGTGAAACAAATAAAGCCTAATTTTAAAACACTTGGGCCGCGTTTTGGAAAAGATATGGGATTGATTTCCAAAGAGATACAAAATTTAAACCAAGAACAAATCAATCAATTAGATAGAGAAAATTCGCTGGAAATTAGTATATCAGGAAAAAGCATAACTTTAACATCCGATGATGTGGAGATTACTTCGCAAGATATTCCGGGATGGTTAGTGGCGAATGCAAACGGCATAACAGTTGCGTTAGACATTACCATTTCTGATGATTTGAGAAAAGAAGGAATCGCCAGAGAGTTAGTAAATCGTATTCAAAATATTAGAAAAGATTCCGGATTTGAAGTGACCGATAAAATTGTGGTAAAAATGTTAAAAAATCCGCAAATAGAAGAAGCGGTAGCCGTAAATTCAGAATACATTAAATCAGAAACATTGACAGAAACCCTACTTTTTGAAGATAAAATCGAAAATGGTATAGAAATTGAGTTTGATGATATCAAAACAAGTATATTCATTTCAAAATAAAAACCAAACGAGTTATTTAAGAAGTATAATTAAAATAATGAAAGTATGATTGAGGAGCAATTAAGATATTCAGATGCAGATTTAGCTGAATTTAAAGCGTTAATTCAGGCTAAATTAGAAAAAGCTAAAGGTGATTTAGAATTGATAAAGAGTGCCTATATGAATGATTTAAATAATGGAACAGATGATACATCGCCTACGTTTAAAGCATTTGAAGAAGGAAGCGAAACCATGAGTAAAGAAGCAAATTCACAATTGGCCATTCGTCAAGAAAAATTCATAAGAGATTTAAAAAACGCTTTAATTCGTATTGAAAATAAAACCTACGGATTATGTAAAGTTACCGGTAAATTAATAAGCAAAGAACGCTTAAAAATCGTTCCTCATGCCACCATGAGTATTGAAGCAAAAAATTTACAACGTTAATCTTTTTACAAAATTTTATTAACGCTCCGCTAGGAGCGTTTTTTATTTGATAAAAACTACTATTTTTGCTAAAAATTTTGCAAATGTCTTTAAAGAAAGCCTACTTACTAATTATTAGTATTTTATTAATCGATCAGATTTCGAAAATCTATATCAAGACTCATTTTTTCATTAATGAAGAAGTAAAAGTATTTGATTGGTTTCGAATTCATTTTATCGAGAATGAAGGTATGGCTTGGGGTGCAGAAATTCCAGGAACCTACGGCAAATTAATTTTAACCCTGTTTAGAATTATTGCAGTTGGCGGTATTGCATGGTGGTTGTGGGATTCGGTTAGAAAACAAGCCTCAAATTTTCTTATTGTTGCGATTGCATTAATTTTTACCGGAGCCCTTGGAAACATTATCGATTCGGTTTTTTATGGCGTTATTTTTAACGATAGCTATCATCAAGTAGCCACAGCTTTTGCAGACAAACCATATGGTAATTGGTTCCATGGTGAAGTAGTAGATATGTTTTACTTTCCTATTTGGGAAGGAAACTTACCATCTTGGTTGCCTATTTGGGGCGGTAAACACTTTACTTTTTTTAACGCCATTTTTAACGTAGCCGATTTTGCTATTTCAACTGGTGTTGGGATTTTAATTGTATTTAACAAAAGAGCATTTGCTTCAAAAAAAGAAGAAGTACTTCCGTTAGAAGATTAATTCGTAAAAGAGAAAATCGCGTCAGGCGTTACACAAAAAGCTAATTTTACATCACTTTCTGAAACATCCTCAATTTTTTCTTCTGGAGGAAAGAAAGACAATCCAATTTTAATTGTTTCGGGTTTGCATTTATTTAGAAAGTTGTCGTAAAATCCTTTACCGTAGCCGACACGATTTCCTTGCTTATCATAAGCTAAAAGCGGCACAAAAACTACATCAATTTTAGCATCAGGTACTTCTAAACCATCAATGGGTTCTGGAACGTTGTAACTGTTCTTTTTGATTTTGGTGTTATCAGTTAATAAAAAATGCGTCATTCCTAAAGCGGCAAATTCGCACTTCGAAATGACGATTTCTTTATCTTTTCCGGCTAAAATTTGTAAAATATATTCGGTATTAATTTCTTTTTGTTCTTCAATTGTTAAGAATAAATGATAATACAATTTGTCCCAAATATCCATACGCAACAATTGGTTAGCAATCGCCAAACTTTTATCTTCGATTTCTTCGGAACTTAAAAATTGTCTTAATTCTTTATACTTTTTTCTTAACTCTTTCTTATTCATTTTCTAATTGCGTTGAAATATGAAAAATAGCATCGCCTTGATAAATTATGGGTGCATCGTTTACATTGATGATGAAGCCGGCATGCGGTGCTTTAACTTTGTGCTCCACTTTTCCATACGGATCGGAAATGGTGGCCAATAAATCGCCTTTTTTGACAAAACTGCCAATTGCTGTTAAGCCATGAAACAGACCAGAATGTTTGGCACGCACCCAATTTGATTTTTCGATATAAATCGTTTTATTTTCATTTGAAATTGCTTTTTTTCTTGGATTAAGCATGTCTAAATGAGAAAGAAATCGTTTAGTACCTTCAATCGCCTCTTTAGTAACGGCATCATTTATGTCTAATGATTTTCCGCCTTCAAACAACAACATTTTTACATCTAATTTATCACAAGAATTTCGAAATGTACCTGAAATATTTTTCGAATACAGCGTAAAAGGAGCATTAAAAACGGCCGAAAGTTTTTTTAGTTCTGGGTTTTCGGGAACAATTCTAATTTGCGGCGCATTAAATCGGCTAGCACCACCAGCATGAAAATCAATTGCATAATCAATATGTGGCATAATATCTTTCAAAATATAATAGGCAAAACGACTGGCTAACGAACCCGTTTTACTTCCCGGGAAAACCCTATTCAAATCGCGGCCATCAGGAAATTCTCTTGTTTTATTGATGAATCCAAAAATATTAATGATTGGAATACATATAATGGTTCCTCGTTTTGGTTTGTTGATTTTTTGAACAATTAACTGCCGAACAATTTCAGTCCCGTTGATTTCATCGCCGTGTAAACATGCTGTGAACAAAACTGTTGGACCTTCTAATTTTGAACGTTCCACAATAATCGGAATTTTCAATTTGGTCATGGTGTGCAACTTTGCAATTTCCATGTTAATGGCTTTGCTTTCACCAGCTACAATGGTTTCTTTAAGGATTACAAGTGGTTTTGAGGCTGTCATTTTTCAAATCTAAAGTGTTAAAAATACAAAAACAAATCTCATTTAGGAACCCAGATGTAAGAAATTTGAGAAATTAACTATGTAACCGCAAAGAGCGCAAAGATTTACGCTAAGTTCACCAAGTTAAAATCCGTTTAATCTTCGCTGCAATACATCCGTTTTATCAGCGTTCCATTTAAAACAATTCTCTTATCTTTGTTCTTTACTCTTTTTAAAAAATGCAAACACCATTAGAACTTCAAATGCAAACCTTGCCCGATAATCCTGGGGTATATCAGTATTATGATAAGGAAGGAAAAATTTTGTATGTTGGTAAAGCAAAAAATTTAAAAAAGCGTGTTCAGTCCTATTTTACCAAGAATCACGACAATTATAAAACTTCGGTTTTAGTTAAGAAAATTGTTACGATTAAACACATTGTGGTTCCAACGGAAACCGATGCCTTGTTATTGGAAAATAATTTGATAAAAAAATTACAGCCTCGATATAATGTCTTACTTCGCGATGATAAATCGTATCCTTGGATTTGTATTAAAAACGAACGATTTCCGCGAATTTTTTCTACACGAAAAATGATAAAAGATGGTTCCGAATATTTTGGTCCCTATACCAGTTTTAAGACGGTTCACACCATTTTAGATTTGATAAAAGAGTTATATCCGTTGCGAACGTGTACTTATGATTTATCGAAAACCAATGTCGATTCAGGTAAATATAAAGTATGTTTAGAATATCATATTGGAAACTGTAAAGGACCTTGCGAAGGGCATGAATCAGTGGAAAATTATCAAAATCAAGTGGAGAAAATCCGTCAAATTTTAAAGGGAAATTTCAAAGAAAGTTTAAAGGATTTCAAGAGATTAATGACTGATTTAGCGATGGATATGCAATTTGAAGCGGCTCAAAAAATCAAAGAAAAGATTGAAGTTTTAGAAAATTATCAATCACGTTCAACCGTTTTAAATCCGAAAATTACCAATTTAGATGTGTTTTCCATTATTTCTGATGAAACGATGGCCTATGTAAACTTTTTACAAATTTCGCACGGCGCTATTGTGCGTTCGCATACGTTGGAATTAAAGAAAAAATTAGACGAAACCAACGAAGAATTATTAGAACTAGCCGTGGTAGAATTGCGCGAACGATTTCATTTGAATGCAAAAGAAATTGTAGTGCCGTTTCTAATTGATTTAGGCGAAAATATCAAAGTAACGGTGCCACAATTGGGCGATAAAAAGCAAATTTTAGAACTATCAGAACGCAATGCTAAATATTATCGATTAGACCAATTAAAGCAAATTCAAATTGTAGATCCAGAACGACACACCAATCGGATTATGGTTCAAATGCAAAAAGATTTGCGATTATCGGTTGAACCAAGACATATTGAGTGTTTTGATAATTCAAACATTCAAGGAACAAATCCGGTATCGGCCTGTGTGGTGTTTAAAGATGGAAAACCAAGTAAAAAAGATTACCGCCATTTTAATATAAAAACGGTCGAGGGTCCAAATGATTTTGCTTCGATGGAAGAAGTGGTCTACAGAAGATACAAACGTATGTTAGATGAAAACCAGTCCTTGCCCCAATTGATTATTATTGATGGAGGAAAAGGGCAATTGTCATCAGCGTTAAAAAGCATTGATGATTTAGGTTTACGAGGCAAAATTGCCATTATTGGTATCGCAAAACGTTTGGAAGAGTTATTTTATCCAGGCGATTCGGCACCCTTATATTTGGATAAAAAATCGGAAACTTTAAAAGTAATTCAGTTTTTACGAAATGAAGCACACCGATTCGGAATCACCCATCATCGCGATAAGCGAAGCAAATCGGCATTAAATAATAGTTTAGAAAGTATTCCGGGTATTGGTGAAAAAACGATGATTACGTTAATAAAACATTTTAAAAGTGTTAAAAGACTTCAAAATGCAAATGAAAAAGAAATTTCGGAAGTAATTGGTCTTTCAAAAGCCAAAAAAATTTCCGACTTTTACAAGAACAATAATTGAGTTGTATGAAAAAACACCTTTTGCTTTTAAGTTTATTTATGATGCTCCAAGTATGTTTTGGGCAAGAACAATCGCGCCCAAAAATTGGATTAGTTTTGAGTGGCGGAGGTGCAAAAGGGTTAGCTCATATAGGGGTTTTAAAAGTAATCGATTCGCTGGGTATTCAAGTAGATTACATAGCTGGAACGAGTATGGGGGCAGTTGTTGGAGGATTATATGCTTCAGGATATAATGCTAATCAGTTAGATTCTATTTTTTCGGCAATTGATGTAGATGCATTGATACAAGATTATACCCCAAGAGGTGCAAAATCGTTTTACGAAAAAAGAAATGATGAAATTTATGCATTGACGCTACCTTTTAACAATTTTAGATTAGGACTTCCGTCTGGACTTTCAAAAGGGTTGTATAATTTTAATTTAATATCAAGATTAACAAAACACGTTAGTCATGTTAGAGATTTTGATGAGTTGCCAATCCCCTTTTTGTGTATAGCTACAGATTTAGAAACAGGGGAACAAATTATACTTGACTCTGGAGTTTTAGCTCAATCAATCATTGCCAGTGGAGCTATTCCTACCCTATATAATCCGGTTGAAATTAATGGAAAGTTACATATTGATGGAGGAGTCGTCAATAATTATCCTGTAGAGGAACTTAAAGATAGAGAGGTAGATTTTATTATAGGCGTTGATGTTCAAGATGGATTAAAAGCCAGAGACCAATTAGAAGATGTAACTTCGGTACTTTCGCAACTCAATAATTTTTCTATGATAGAAAAAATGGAGGGAAAGCGCCGCATGACAAATATTTATATTAAACCAGACACAAAAGGATTTTCGGTTGTTTCTTTCGATAATGGACAAGAAATTATTAAAAAAGGAACTGAGAAAGCAATTGAATTTATAAATCAATTACTTCCATTAGTTGAAAATAACAAGCGACCAGCTATTAAAGTGGCTCATAAAGATTCTATTTATGTAGGAGAAATAGATTTTAACAATTTAGAAAATTATACACAGCTTATATTTTAGGGAAATTAAAGATTAGAAATAACACAAAAATTTCACATAGTCAATTAGAAAAAGGTATTTCAACATTAAATGCTACCCAAAATTTTAGCTCTATAACCTATTCTTTAGAAAGAATACAAAAAGGAGAGCGGTTAACCTTAAATTTAAAAGAGAATAAAAAAAATACCTTTTTAAAATTCGGACTTCATTATGATGATTTGTATAAAAGCGGCGTATTATTAAATTATACCCAAAAAAGGATTGTTACTAAAAATGATGTTGTTTCTTTAGATATAATTCTTGGCGATAATTTTAGGTATAATTTTGACTATTATATCGATAATGGTTTTTATTGGAGTTTCGGATTAAATTCTAAGTTAAATTCGTTCAACCGAAACATTTTAACCGATTTTGAAAATGGGATGGTTTTAACCAATTTAGGAATTAATTCAGTAAACATTGATTATACAGACATAACTAATCAAGCATATGTTCAAACAATTTTTGCTCAAAAGTTTTCATTTGGTGCCGGATTAGAATTTAAATATCTAAAAATAGAATCGCAAACGTTGCAAAATACAACACCAATTTTTGACAAAAGTGATTATCTTTCAGGATTTGGATATTTAAAGTACGATTCATTTGATCAAAAATATTTTCCTAAAAAAGGGTGGTCGTTTTTTGGGGAAATGAAAACATTCCTATATTCTTCAGATTATACCCATCAGTTTGAACGTTTTAGCATTGCAAAAGCTGAAGCCGGAATTGTCATTGAACCAATTAAAAAGTTTACCATTAGATCACATACAGAAGTAGGCTTTGCTATAGGAGAGCGCACGATTTCTTTTTTTGATTTTGTTTTAGGTGGTTATGGCTTTGTTCCAGCAAATAACTTTAAACCCTTTTTTGGGTATGATTTTTTAAGTTTGGCAGGAGATAGTTATGCAAAACAAACAGCAACAATTGATTATGAGCTGTATAAAAAGCATCACATTAATTTTACAGGAAATTTCGCTAATGTAGGTAACAGAATTTTTGAACATACCGAAGGGTGGTTAAAAAAACCAACTTACACTGGATATGCATTAGGATATGGAATGGAATCGATCATTGGACCCTTAGAAATTAAACATTCATGGTCGCCAGAAACAGGTAATCATTTCACATGGTTTTCGGTCGGATTTTGGTTTTAAAATTAAAAAACAATAAAAAAAATACAATTAATGTAATTTTCTGTCGTATTGTTTTCAAAAAAGTTTATTTTTGAAAATCAAATTTAAAATAATTATTTATGTCTATTTGGAGAGTTAAGCCAGTTTCAGCATTTGAGGCTGATATGAAAAAAAGTGAATTGAAGAAAGTTCTCGGAAAATGGAGTTTGACTGCAATTGGTGTAGGAGCTATTATTGGAGGAGGAATTTTTGTACTAACAGGAACTGGAGCATACTATCATGCGGGTCCTGCTTTAGCTATTTCTTTTATTATTGCAGGTATTGCCTGTGTATTTGCAGCATTATGTTATTCAGAGTTTGCATCTATTTTACCTGTTGAAGGTTCTGCTTATGCATACGCTTATGGAACAATCGGTGAAATTTTCGCATGGATTATTGGTTGGGGATTAATATTGGAATATGCTATGGGTTCTATGACTGTTGCAGTCTCGTGGTCTGGCTATTTTAATAAGTTGCTCAAAATGTTTGGGATAAAGCTCCCTGATTGGCTAACTTCTGACCCGGCAAGTTATACAGGAGAAGGATTTTCAATGAATTTACCGGCGTTTTTAATTGTATTATTTGTTATCTCAATATTGATTAAAGGAACTCAAAGCGCGGCTAAAGCAAATAACATGATCGTTATTCTTAAAGTATCGGCAATTATCTTTGTAATAATCGCAGGAGCTTTCTTTATCAACATAGAAAACTGGACACCTTTTATTCCAGAAGCTACTAAAATTGTAGATGGCGAAACCACTCATGAAGCATATGGTGTTGCCGGAATTGTCTCGGGAGCAGCAGCTATCTTTTTTGCATACGTTGGTTTTGATGCCGTTTCAACTCAAGCTGGTGAAGCAAAGAACCCTAAGAAAGACGTGCCATTTGCTATTATCGCATCACTATTAATTTGTACGATTTTATACATTCTAGTTTCTTTAGTATTAACAGGAATGATGAACTATAAAGACTTTGATCCACTAGGACAATATCCAGACGCTATTAAAGCACCAGTTGCTTATGCTTTTGATATTGCTGGTCAAGCTTGGGCGGGATATATTATTACAATTGCTGCTACAGTTGGATTAATTTCTGTATTGATGGTAATGATCATGGGGCAATCTAGAATTTTCTTAGGAATGTCAAAAGATGGTCTTATTCCTCAAGTATTCTCAAGAATTAATCCAATATCTGGAACACCAAAAACCAACTTAATGATTTTAGGAGGGGTTATTGCAGTTGTTGCAGCGTTTACACCAATTAATAAATTGGCAGACATGACTAGTTTTGGAACTTTATTTGCCTTTACAATGGTGTGTGTGGCGGTTTGGATTCTTAGAGTGAAACAACCAAACATCGAAAGAACTTTTAAAGTGCCTGCTCTGCCTGTTATTGCAGTTTGTGGTATTCTAATTAATACTTATCTTATGATTAACTTAAGCAGAGATGCTCAAATGTTATCTTTAGGATGGTTAGCTATAGGGGTTGTAGTCTATTTCTTATATGGGAAACGAAACGCAAAACTAGGCAAAGAAGAACAATAAAAATTTAAGCCACTTTTTTAGTGGCTTTTTTTATTTTTTTACGACATTTGTATTTATGAAACCATATTGGGAAGGCTTATTATCACATTTAAAATTCCTCATCAAGAGAAATCCTGAGTGAGCATACCTCTTTTTGTTTTAATAAAAAAGTATCGTAACATACTTTTAAACCTATAACTTTTAAACCTAAAGAAATGCCTATATATCATAAATTAGGAGAAATCCCTCACAAACGACACATCCAGTTTGAAAAACCAACCGGCGGATTATACTATGAACAACTTTTTGGTACCGAAGGATTTCACGGACACTCTTCATTATTATACCATGTTCACAGACCAACACAGGTTAAAGAAATTACTAAATCGTATTCTGTTGAACCAAAAATTGCTATTGGGAAGAACATTAAATCGCTATTATTAAAAGGTTTTGAATTACAACCAGCCGACGATTTTTTAGAAAGCAGAAAAGACATGCTTGTTAATAAAGATTGTATTATCGGATTAGCCGCACCAAAAAAATCATTACGAAATTATTTTTATAAAAATGCCGATGCAGACGAA